>NZ_JACHDL010000026.1:0-133014 GCF_014201055.1 Paraburkholderia sp. CI2 | reverse complement strand
CAGTTGCTGCGTCAGGTTCGTGACCGAGCCTTCCACGTTGGTCACGCGGCCGTCGATGCTGGTGATCGCCGTCGTGTTGGCCGCGATGTTCGTCGTGTTGGTCGCGATGTTGGTCGCGTTGGTCGTCACGTTCTGGTTGGTCGCGTGCAGCTGCGAACCGTTCACCGCTTCGGTGCTGGTGTCGCTCAGCGCACCGGCCTTCACGCCGCTCAGCGAGCGCGCGCCATCGGTGCCACTGAAGTCCACCGTCGTGCCGTCCAGGTCCCTGGCCACCGTGATGGTCTTGCTGGTCGCGTCCTGCTGCACCAGGCCGACGCTGCCGCCGTCCAGCTGCTGCGTCAGGTTCGTGACCGAGCCTTCCACGTTGCTCACGCGGCCGTCGATGCCGGTGATCGCCGTCTGGTTGGCCGCGATGTTCGTCGTGTTGGTCGCGATGTTCGTCGCGTTCAGCGCCGTACGCCCGTCGATGTTGGTAATTGCATCACCCACATTGCTCACCGCCGTGCCCCCCACGCTGTAGCTCGGCGCACTGATCGCACCGTTGGTCGGGTTGTAGGTCGAGCCACCACCGAGTGCTGTCGCGGTATCCGCACCGATCTGGTTCGACTTCGCCGCCTCCGACTGCAACTGGCCGACGTTCACCGCATCCGTCGCAGCCGAACCGGCCGCCACATTCGCCAGGCGACGTTCCTTGCCCGACGAACCCATCGACACTTCGCCGCTGGTCGTGCCCGACAGTGCAGTCGTACCCGGGTTGTAAGCTGCTGCGCCAAGGTCGGCCGTCGTGGTCGAACCCGCACCCAAGGCCACCGAGTTAGCCGCCGATGCAGAGGCGCCATAACCCAGTGCCACTGAGTTATCCCCTGCCGAATCAGCGAGCAGACCCATCGCAACTGAGTAGTTCCCTGTCGAAGTGGCGTATGCACCCATCGCCATGGAGGCAGTCCCTTCCGAAGTAGCTAGCTGACCAATTGCAATGCCAGCGTCGCCTGTGCTAAGTGCGCCAAACCCCAAAGCGACTGAGTTCCTAGCCGATGCGCTCGCCTGAAGGCCGAGTGCTGTCGCCCCGTCCCCGCTCGCATTGGATTCTGCGCCGACTGCTGTGGAGCCCTCCCCACTAGCCGCGGCGCCTGCGCCGATTGCGCTTGACTGTACCGCGTTGGCGATTGCATCGCGACCAATTGCAGTCGTCTTGTCCGCAGTGGCCCTGGCGTTATCACCGAGTGCCGCAGCACCATCGCCGACTGCGTTCGCATTCGTGCCGATAGCCGTAGCACTATATGCACCTGCCGACGTACCAGAAGTTGCGAAAGCGTTATACCCCATAGCTATGCTGTTGATATTCGTACCATCAGTCTTTGCCCCTGAGCCAATTGCAATCGAATGTAATCCCTTGGCGACACCTCCGCCCGCGTTGTACTGGGCGTGCGCTGCCGGCGCCCACGAGGCTGCGGCCACAACCGCAGTCGCCACAACTGCACAAACCTTAGCCTTGTTGCGCTTGCCGCGCGCAACCGCGTTTTCGGAGGCTGCCACCCACGACCCAAGGGCTTCATTCCAGATGGTGCGATAGGACTTGTTCATGACATGATTCCTTTTAAAGGCTATGAAAAGAATTGAGTTATGCGAACTAATTCCAAATCGCCATTGCCATTTTTTGCTGTTGAATTTCAGATGCAAAAACTGGGGCGATCAGATTCCCGTGAGCTCATGGCCGCCGTAAGAATCGGCCGGATTTTGCTGAGGCACTTGGGGACTGGCTTGCGCTAAATCTCTCTAGCTGGGTTCAGTCTATATTTTTGAGATTGAACGAAAATAGGACCTGTCCGAATCGGCTCTGCCCCGAATTCGAGCGCTGAAGCGCCTTGGGATGACGGTACTGTCGGCTATTGCGGAAAGCGTGGCACCGTCAGCAATCGTGACCGGCGACGGATAGCGGAAAGAGCCGGTTTATATGCTTGAGCAAGCGTCGGCGGTTCAGCGAAATCCGTCGCCGATGCAGGCGCCTCGATCGATATCAATCACGCAACGAGTCGGAATCGCCGTATGATGCTGAAACCAATCCTTGCGTCACTGATTCAAGTCTTGCGTCACTGATTCAGGTCCGCCATGCCATCACCGAGCACAAGCTCCAGTGGGCATGAACGCGTGGTTCACACGCTCAACGGCGACTCACGCGTTGATGAGCCGAGCAGGCTGAACCGCTATCAGCGGACGCTCGTCATGGGCGCGGGCGTCGCGGTCTCGTTTGTCCTGGTGCTGTTGACCGGCGTTGTGCTGAAATCGACGGTCACGGACTACGTCGAGGATCGCTATACCGATTTCGCTCTCCGGCAGACTCGCCTGCAGCTGGAGTTTCTCGAGCGGGAAAGAACGCTGAGAGCCGCCATCCTCCATGAAGATATCGAGTTCAGTCCCGTGTTGATCAACAGCGCGCCACAGCAGGCAAGGCTCGCCGCGCAACGTCACAAATACTTCTGCCGTGCACGCCGCAGAGCCCCAACTGTGGTCAAGCGGTTAGGTGAGGACAGGAGTGCGACATGGTTTCCGCCAGCCACCGATCCCTTTAGCGAACAGCCCGCCATCCGGCTGGTCATGCCGGCCTTCGCTTGAGCGCGAAGTGCTGACGGATCGGACCGAAGCTCGATAAGAAAGCCTGCGTGCGTTCAGGATCGCACCCGCTGATGCGTGGCCATTGACGTTCTTGCGTGCCGCCAGCGCGCATTCTTCGAGAAGACGAATGGAAACCCCAGGCCGTGGCCTTGGACGATCGGTCGAAGTCGATTTTTTTCGCGGTATCGTGCTGATCGTCATCGTGCTCGATCACATTCCCGGCAGCACGCTATCGCATCTGATGCTGCACGCGTACGCGTTGTGCGATTCGGCCGAGGTGTTCGTGTTTCTCGGCGGCTACGCATCGGCGGCGGCGTATACGGCGGTGCTTGCGCATCGCGGCGAACACGCGGCGCAGCTGCGCTTCCTCAAACGCTGCGGGGAGATCTATCGCGCGTATCTGTTGACGGCGATGCTGACGCTCGTGTCCGGCGCGATTCTCGCGCTGCTCGATCTGAATCGGCCGATGGTAGAAATGACCGGCTGGCCGCCGTTCGCGTTGCAGCCATGGCGTCAGGCATTCGATATCGCGCTGTTGCGCCGGCAACCGTATCTGTCCAGCGTGCTGCCGATGTACGTGCTGTTCGCGCTATGCGTGCCCGTGATGGTGCCGCTCGCGCGCCGCTCTGCATCGCTCGCGCTCGCGGTGAGCGTCGCGGTGTGGGCCGTCGCGCGGCCGCTCGCCGCGTTATTCAGCATTGACGCTGTCGCCGACTGGGCTTTTAATCCGTTTGCGTGGCAACTGATGTTCGTGCTCGGTATGCTGTGCCGCGTGCAGCCGATCAGCGAACGTTTTCATGCGAGCTATACCGCACAGTGGCTCACGCGCGTCGCGGTGGTCGCGGTGCTTGGCTTCGCGATGGTCAAACTTTTCGTGCTGACGCAGCCTTTGTCCGGCACGCACAAGCAGAATCTTTCAGTGGAACGTGTGATCAATTTCATCGTCATCGCGTGGCTCGCCGCCCAGTTCGTGCGGATGGGCAGTATCGCGTGGCTAGCGAGGCGGCTGCCCGCCGTCGTGACGGTGGGGCGCACCGGACTCGTGTGCTTCGTCACCGGCACGCTGGTGTCGTTGATCATCGACACGGCGACACCGCACACGTTTCACGGCTTTCGCGCGGTGCTGGTCGGGCTCGGCGGCGACTTCGCGGCGATCGGCGCGCTGCTGATGATCGCGCGCGGCTGGAGCGGCTGGAAAGGGCAGCAGTCGGGCGCACAGGCGAATGGCGCGGGTTGCGAATGACACGACGCGAGCGCCGCGGGCGCATCACGACCACGATGCGCACTACGCGCAAGCTCGTTGGACTCGCGACCGTGATGAGCGTCGTCGTGCTCGCGTGGCTCGCGATGCATCGCACGGCCGCGCAGGCCAAAGAGACACCGTTCGCGATGCACTGCTCGGAGTTCGCGGGTGCGGTGCTGTCGCCCGAATTGATCGAGATGCCGACGGCCGGCGCGCTGATCGAAAGCGCGGCGATGATCGGTGCGACCGCGCCGGGCAATCAGCAAGGCGGCGAGTATTGCCGCATCACGGGCCGCATCAAGGCGCTGCATCGGACGACGCCCGACATCCGCTTCGATCTGAATCTGCCGAGTCGCTGGAATGGCCGTGCGTTGCAGATCGGCGGCGGCGGGTACAACGGCGTGGTTGTCAGCGGCACCGGCGTGATGCCGTTCTGGCCGGATCGCGCGCCGCTCGCGCAAGGCTACGCGACGTTCGGTGACGACTCGGGGCATGTCGGCGATTCGTCGCTCGCGGAGTTTGGTCTCGTCGATGAAGCGGTGACGAACTTCGGCTACGCGCATCTGAAGAAAACCCATGACGTCGCGCTCGCGTTGATCGCGCACGCGTACGGCAGGCCGCCGCAGCGCATGTATTTTGCCGGCGGCTCGACGGGGGGCCGCGAAGGCTACACGGTGATGCAGCGCTTCCCCGACGACTACGACGGCGTGATCGCCAATGCGCCCGCGCTGAATTTTTCCGGCGTGCGGCTGATCGGCGTGAAGCTCGGCCAGGCCGAGTACGGTATGCCGGGCGGCTTCGTGCCGCCGGCGCTGCTCGAACGCGTCTATCAACGCACGCTCGAGGTATGCGACCGGCTCGACGGCATGGCGGACGGCATCGTCAGCGACGTCGAAGCATGTCGCGCGCACGAAGCGCAAATTGTCGATTCGCTGCGTTGCGCGCTGCGCCCTTCATCTGACGATGCGTGTCTGACCGACGCGCAACTGGCCACCTTGCTGGCGATGCGCGACGGGCTGTCGCTGCCGTTTCGGCTCGCGTGGGACGTGAGCGGCTATCGCGGCTACAACGTGTTCCAGGGCACGCAACTGACCGGCGCGCTCGGGCTCGCGCATCAGCCGCGGCGTCAGCCGGTACCGACTTTCTATGCAAACGGTTATCTGTTCGCGCAAGGCGACGGCTATCTGCGCTACTTCGTCGCGCGCGATGCGGACTTCGATTCGTTGACGTTCGATCCGCAACGCCCCGGCAAATATCGCGCGCAACTGATCGCGCTGTCGGCCACGATCGGCGCGATGAACCCCGACCTGTCGCGTTACATCGCGCACGGCGGCAAGCTGATCACGCTGCAGGGTCTCGCCGACGAAGTGATCAGCCCGAACCAGACGATCGCATATCACGACGCGCTAGTCGCGCGTTTCGGCAAGGACGAGGTCGATCGCTTCATGCGGCTGTACATGGTGCCGGGGTTTCAGCATGGCAACGGCGTGTTCATTCCATCGGTCGATCTGCTCGGCGCGCTCGACGCGTGGGTCACGCGCGGCGTCGCACCCGAAACGCTGATGGCCACAGATCTCGCCGCGGCGACGAATGGACGCTCGCGGCCGCTGTGCCGCTATCCCGGGTTTCCGCGCTATCTCGGCCGAGGCAATGTAAATCTGGCGAGTAGTTTTGTCTGTGCGCAGCCCTGAGGTCTGAGTCGTCGCAGCACCTGTTTGACCGGCGAGCCGCGCAACAAAGCGTGCGGACCGAGCCGGGGCCCACGCCCGACGAGCCGACAGCCCGAGCGCCACCGCCTTTTCGCGCACGTAGCGCCGCAACCGCACGATCTGTTCGTCCGCTCGCGTGCGCTGCACGCTTTCGCACTTTCCATTACATTGCGGATGCGGCGCGTTCCTTCGCACCGTTTCCTGTCATTCAACAGCGGTGTCGGTCATCATCGAGTCCATGCAGCCAATCGTTTCGGTCAAGAATCTGTCGAAAACCTATGCCAGCGGTTTTCAGGCACTGAAGAACATCAATCTGGCGATCCACCGTGGAGAAATCTTCGCGCTGCTCGGGCCGAATGGCGCGGGCAAGACCACGCTGATCAGCATCGTCTGCGGCATCGTCAACGCGAGCGAAGGCGGCGTGACGGTGGACGGCCACGACATCGGCTCCAACTATCGCGCGGCCCGCTCGCTGATCGGCCTCGTGCCGCAGGAGTTGACCACGGACGCGTTCGAAACCGTCTGGGCCACCGTGTCGTTCAGCCGCGGCCTGTTCGGCAAGCCGAAGAACCCCGCTTACATCGAGAAAGTGCTGCGCGACCTGTCGCTATGGGAGAAGCGCGACAACAAGATCATCACGCTGTCGGGCGGCATGAAGCGGCGCGTGTTGATCGCGAAGGCGCTGTCGCACGAGCCGCGCGTGCTGTTTCTCGATGAGCCGACCGCCGGCGTCGACGTCGAGCTGCGGCGCGACATGTGGAAGCTCGTGCGCTCGCTCGCGGCGAGCGGCGTGACGATCATCCTGACCACGCATTACATCGACGAAGCCGAGGAGATGGCCGACCGCATCGGCGTGATCAACGCGGGCGAAATCATGCTGGTCGAAGAGAAGACCGAGCTGATGCGCAAGCTCGGCACGAAGCAGTTGACGCTGCAACTGGAGAGCCCCCTCGACACGGTGCCGGCTTCGCTCGCCGGCTACGGGCTCGCGGTCGCGAACGGCGGCAACGAACTGACCTACACCTATGAAGGCGAGGGCGGGCGCACCGACATCATCGCGCTGCTGAAATCGCTCGACGACGCCGGTATCCGCTTCAAGGACCTGCACACCACGCAGAGTTCGCTCGAAGACATTTTCGTCAGTCTGCTGCGGGGGAACCCATGAACATCTACGCAATGCGCGCGATCTACAAGTTCGAAATGGCGCGCACGTGGCGCACGCTGATGCAAAGCATCATCGCGCCGGTGATTTCCACGTCGCTGTACTTCGTCGTGTTCGGCTCGGCGATCGGCTCGCGTATCAAGGAAGTGGAGGGCATCAGCTACGGCGCGTTCATCGTGCCGGGTCTGATCATGTTGTCGCTGCTGTCGCAAAGCATCGCGAACGCGTCGTTCGGAATTTACTTCCCGCGTTTCACGGGCACGATCTACGAGCTGCTGTCGGCGCCCGTATCGTATCTGGAGATCGTCGTCAGCTATGTGGGCGCGGCGGCCACCAAGTCGATCCTGCTCGGGCTCATCATTCTCGCGACCGCCGCGCTGTTCGTGCCGTTGCAGATCATGCATCCATTCTGGATGGTGCTGTTTCTCGTGCTGACGGCCGTCACGTTCAGTCTGCTCGGCTTCATCATCGGCATCTGGGCGGACAACTTCGAGAAGCTGCAACTGGTGCCGCTCCTGATCGTCACGCCGCTCACGTTTCTCGGCGGCGCCTTCTATTCGGTGGACATGCTGCCGCCGTTCTGGCGCGCCGTCACGCTGTTCAATCCGATCGTTTATCTGGTCAGCGGATTTCGCTGGAGCTTCTACGAGTTGGGCGACGTCGGCGTCGGCCTGAGTCTCGGCATGACACTGCTGTTCCTCGCGGTGTTCCTCGTGATCGTCGGCTGGATCTTCAGGACCGGCTATCGCTTGAAAAGCTGATAAGACCGCGCGATTAGCAGAGGGCGCGACAGCGAAAAGCCGTCGCGCCCTCTTCATCGATACGCGCAGACGCCGACTACAACAGATACGCCTGCGCGACATTGATCAACTGCACGCGGTTGCGCACGTTGAACAGCTGCCGCAAGCGCCGCAGATGATAGTCGACGTTATGCGGCGACAGCCCGAGGAAATACGCGATTTCCTTGTCGCGCTGCCCCTGCACGACCGCCTTCAGCACCGCGTGCTGCAGCTTGCTGAGCGCGACGCGCTGCTGCTGCGCGGGCGCGATGCCGATCACGCTTTTCGCGTGCATCCAGATGAACTCATGAATCGAGTGCGCGAACATCAGCGTTTCCGCGACGATCGATTCGGTCATCCAGCGCGGGTTGCCGATCTCCGAATTGAAGCACAGGCTCGCGCTCAGCTCCGGCTCCGGCAGCGGCATCTGCGTGAGAATGCCGCTCTTGCGGCCGGTCGCCTCCAGCATGTCGATCAGCGCGCCGAGCCGCTCGCTGCGCAGCTGCGCGCGCGGCAGATCGGCGCGCAGGTCGGCGATATTCCACAGAAATGGCATGCCGGTCGGCGACGCGAGCGCGACGCGCGGATCGAGCTCGAAATAGCGCTCGCGGAAATAGCGCGTGAGCCAGGCCTGCGACTCGTAGCTCGTCAACACGAACATCGTCTTGTGATGCGAAGACGTGCGCGTGGCGGTATAGCTGAACGAGTCGAAGCCCAATTGCCTGATGCGCTGACGCACGAACTCCATGCGGTCCTGCGCGCTGCCGAACCGTCCGAGCGGACCGATCAGCGGCGCGGCCCGCCGCGCCGCGGGCGACGGCGTGCCGATTTCTTCCTCGGTGAACAGAGTCAGAAAGCCACTGCGACCCGCACCATTCGCGGCGCGGGGAGACATCTTCACTGCTTCAGCCGCGTGGGCTGATTGCGCGGCGTGCCGCGCGCCGGCCGGGTAAGCCGGTTGGGCGGATGCCGCTCTCGGGTGTGCTGCCGACGCGTGCCCGGCTTCGCCTTGCGGCGAGCCGGTCAGCCATTGCGGCAGCGTATCGCATTCATGTTCCATGAAACGGTAGCTCCGGCGTTCTAAACGCGTGAAAGACGACAACCTCAATGATTAGCGATTTCGTGAAATGTCGGTAGCCGGTTCCTTGCTATCATTTTTGTGATCTTGCGCTGACAGTGGACCGGCAATACGGGTACGGCGGCGTTTCTCCTTCCATACGGCACCTCCTTCGAGGGGATGTGATGGCACGAATTCCCAAGCTCACGACGACGCTCGCCTACGACCGCTAAATGGCCGGCCAGCGACTCGTGTCGAGCGTGGATCGCGAGTGGCGGCATCTGGTGCTGCGCTCGTATCTCGAGCCGGTGCGGCAAGACCTGCTCGAAGCGCCCGGTTTGCGCGACTTCACGCTGATGACGCTCGCGAGCGGCGCCGAGCATCTCGAACGCAACCTCGGCGGAGCTTGGGAAAGCGCCGATATGCGCGTGAACGACCTGTGGTTCGTGCCGCCCACGCCGATCTCGTGGCGCTGGCATTCGATCAGCGACGAGCCGTTGTCTACGTTGCACGTGCACATCGAGCGCGATTTGATCGACAGCGTCGCGCAACAGATGGGGCTCGACGCGTCGCGTGAACTGTCGCTCGGCGACGCGATGCGCTTCAACGATCCGCTGATCGCCGCGATGCTTGCCGCGCTGCATCGCGCCGCCCGCGATCCGGCCGATTCGCGTCTGTATGTCGATACGCTGGCTCACGCGCTCGCCGCGCACCTGCTGCAGCACTATTCGAGCGGCAACGACGCGCGACGCGGCGGCGCCACGCGGCCCGAACGGCTGGTGCCGCGCCGGATTCGCCGAGTGACCGAGTACATCCGCACCAATCTCGCCGAAGATCTGGCGATCGCCGAACTGGCCGAGCAGGCCGGCCTAAGCAGTTTTCATTTTGCCCGGGTGTTTCGCCGCGAGACCGGGGAGACGCCGCATCAGTTCGTGACGCGCTTGCGGCTCAAGGAAGCGGCGAGGCTGCTGCGCGCCACGGATCGAACCGTGCTGCAAATCGCGCTCGAAGTTGGCTTCGAGAATGCCAGTCATTTCTCCGTGCAGTTCAAGCGTGGCTATGGTGCGACGCCGCTCGCCTACCGGCTGCGCGCTTGAGATGCACGCCGGCCGATGCTTGCCTGCGCACGCCGTAACGGCTCGCCTTTCTACAGTAGGAATCACGCACTTGCGCAGTGTGCTTTGCATTGCGCGGCTTGCAAACTACGAACTTTCGTGGCGGCGCGCGGTGCAAACTGGCATGGCACGTGGCGCAAGGCTTCGCGGTTCGGCCGGCCGCCCGCGATCGGACGTGGTCTAACTGGACTGACCGCGGCGCCGACAACTGTATCTGTCGAAGCCTTGCATCGGACGACAGAATCGAACCGCTTTTGAACCCCACATACCGGATAACGCGCCATGACCCGACTCAAGATGACTGCATGCGGCCACGCCTTCATCGCCGAAACCCATCCCGATGCGCCGCAGACCGTGGCCGCGTTCCTGAAGCTGCTGCCGTACCGGCAGAAGCTGATCCATGTGCGCTGGAGCGGTGAGGGCTGCTGGGTGCCGCTCGGCGAATTCAAGCTCGAGAACGACGGCGTCGCGGTCGGCTTCGAGAATCACACGAGCCATCCATCGGTCGGCGACATCCTGTTCTATCCGGGCGGCTATAGCGAGACCGAGATCATCCTCGCATATGGCTCATGCTGCTTCGCGAGCAAGATGGGGCAACTCGCGGGCAATCATTTTCTGACGATCGTCGAAGGCAAGGAAAAACTGCGCGAGCTCGGCACGAAGGTGCTGTGGGAAGGCGCGCAGGAGGTGGTGTTCGAGAGGCTTTGAGCGGGCCGCATTTCCTTGCCGGGCATACGCGATGCTTGTTTGAAGAGCCGCGTGCGGTCAGGTACCGATCCGGCACCGACCACGCACGTGAGGCACTCGACACCGCTGGCCCGCCCGGCGAGGAGGAGCAAATGCGAGGCATAAATGACAAGATCCGCGCTGTAGTTTTTGCCATGTCGATCGTGCTGCTCTCGGCTTGCGGCGGGGGCGGTAACGGCAGCAGCGGGTCGAGTAGCGGCGGCAGCACGGCGGCCGAGCCGGCTGGCGGCGTCATGCTGCAGGTCGTGTCGTTCGGCGACAGCCTGTCGGACGTCGGGACTTATGCGCCGCTCGCGAGCGCGGTGGGAGGCGGGCGTTTCACGACCAATCCCGGCCAGGTGTGGGCCCAGGACGTCGCGCAATACTACGGCGATACGCTCAGCGCCGCGTTCACGATCGATTTCACGCATAAGCTGAGTGCGCAGAGCGGCCTCGGTTATGCGGAAGGCGGCTCGACGGTGGCGACGCCGGCGAACCAGTACGACTATCTGAGCGACGTCATCGGCAACATCGAAATGCCTGTCAATCAGCAACTGTCGAGCTATCTGAGCGCTCACGGCAGCTTCAACGCCAATCAGCTCGTGCTCGTGTGGGTGGGCGCGAACGATGTGCTCCGCGCCGGCAACCTGCCCGCCGCGGCGCCGATCGTGCAGGCGGCGGCCACGACGCTCGCCCAGCTCGTCGGGCAGATCGTGCAGAACGGCGGCGCGCATGTGGTGGTGATCAATCTGCCGAATATCGGGCTGTCGCCGAAGGGGCTCGCTTCGGCCGATGGTGGCGCGAACCTCACGCAGTTGTCGCAGCTTTTCAACGCTACGTTGAACACCGCGTTGCAAACCGATGGGCTGCAGTCGAAGGTGATCGAGGTCGATTCATACACGTGGACGAATCAGCTCATCGGAAGCTTTCAGGCGAACGGTTTTACCGTGTCGAATACGGGGCAGGCCTGCGATCCGAAGAAAACGCCCGATGACACCGCGCTGCTATGTTCGCCGGCAACCTACGTGAGCGCCAATGCGGATCAGACTTACATGTTCGCCGATGATTTGCATCCGACGACGCATATGCATGCGTTGTTTGCGCAGTTTGTCGAGCAGCAGATCGCGCATAGTGGGTTGGGGCGGTGAGGGGAGACTACGGCGGGGCGCGCTATCGGCAACCCGCCCCTCAACCAGGCCGGGGTGCGCACCCCATCAGGTGGTCATCACTTGAACAACTTCATCGCCTGCGTCAGCGTATTGATCACCCCCCAGGCAAGCGGAATCATCACATACACCCAGAACACCGCGAGCATCACCTTGTTGGTCGGATGTACGGTTTGAACGGTCGACATATGGATCTCCTCACGCGCCCTTGGCGACTTGTGCATCGGTCATGTGGTGCTTCTCATCCACACGCTTGACCAGCAGGTTGCAGATAAAGCCGATCACGAGCAGCACGGCCATGATGTGCACGGTCATCGTGTACGCGTCCGCTTTGGCGACACCGTTCGCGACTTCATATGCGCGGATGTAATTGACGAGCACCGGACCCGCTACACCCGCCGCCGCCCACGCGGTCAGGAGCCGTCCATGAATGCCGCCGACGAACGCCGTACCGAACATGTCGGCGAGATAGGCCGGCACCGTCGCGAAGCCGCCGCCGTACATGGACAGGATGATGCAGTACGTCAGCACGAACAGCGCGATCTGTCCGTTCGCGGCAAAGCTGGGCACGAAGTAGTAGAGCACCGCGCCGAGCACGAAGAAGATGGCGTAGGTGTTCTTGCGACCGATCCAGTCCGATGCCGACGACCACACGAAACGTCCACCCATGTTGAACAGCGACAGCAATCCGACGAAGCCGGCCGCAGCGGACGCCGTCACGGTGTTCTTGAAGCTCTCCTGGATCATCACCGAGGCCTGGCCGAGAACGCCGATCCCGGCCGTCACGTTCAGGAACAGCACGAACCAGATCAGATAGAACTGCGGTGTTTTCAACGCCTGATCGATATGCACGTGGTTGCGCGAGATCAGCCGGTGCTGCGTGACTTCGGGCGGCGTCCAGGCGGCCGGCTTCCAGTCGGCGGGCGGCACGCGGATCGCGAGGGCGCCGATCGTCATCGAGATGAAGTAGACGATGCCGAGCACGACGAAGGTCTCCGCGACGCCCACGCTCGTTGCGCTATGAAAGTGGTTCATCAGCGCGACCGACAACGGCGCCGCGATCATCGCGCCGCCACCGAAGCCCATGATCGCCATGCCGGTCGCCATGCCGCGGCGGTCCGGGAACCAGCGGATCAGCGTCGACACCGGCGACACATAACCGAGCCCCAGCCCGATCCCGCCGATCACGCCGTAACCGAGATATAGCAGCACGATCTGATGCAGATAGACGCCGAGCGCGGACACCATGAACCCGCCGCCGAAACAGCATGCTGCCGTGAACATGGTGCGGCGCGGACCGACGTGTTCGAGCCATTTGCCCGCGAATGCGGCCGACAAACCGAGGAACACGATCGCGAGCGAAAAGATCCAGCCGAGCGCGGTCAGCGACCAGTCATCGGGCGCGGACTGCGTGATGCCGATCACTTTGGTCAGCGGTCCGTTGAATACCGAGAACGCATAGGCCTGACCGATGCACAGATGCACGGCGAGCGCCGCGGGGGGCACCATCCAGCGCGAAAAGCCGGGCTGTGCGACGGTGGCCTGTTTGGAAAAAAATGGGGCTGAGCCTCGTTGGCCGCCCGGCTCGCTGATGCTACTCATAAGTGGGTCTCCTTACAGTTGTTCTGTTTATCGGCGCTTCGTGCATATACCTTGAGGCGGCGGAGTGTAACTTGCGCACGCCGTCGCGTCATCGCTATATGTACTTTTATTTCATATGACCTGGATCCACGTACCCAAAATCGTGTTTGGCTCGACAATAGGACGTGGTCGATGGCTTCGCAATATGAAGCGCGCGGACATAAGGTGTGAACCTGGTGAAACGCGGGTATTCTTCACGCGATCGTGCAAATCGTGGGACGCTCCGAGCGGGTTCCTTGGTATTTCCGACTAGAGCCATTATGCAAATTCGCCAATAAGCGAGCCGCGCACGACGCGCGGCACAAAAAGAAACGGGCCGGCGCGGCTTCTTCGCCGCGCCGGCCCGTCGTGTATCGAGAGCGAGTTCCGCCGGTGTCAGTCGATCTTGCGCCCGGTCTTCATGCGTGCTGCAACGAGTACCGAGATCAGACAGCCGATCGCCAGATACGCGGCCACCGGATGCCACGAGCCGCCCGCGAAGCTGACCAGCGCGACCGCGATGAACGGCGTGAATCCGCCGCCGACCACGCTCGCTACCTGATAGCCGACACCCGCGCCGCTATAGCGGTACTCGGTGCCGAACAGCTCGGTGAACATCGGCTGCTGGACGCTGACGACCATGTCGTGCGCGATGTTGGCAAGCATCACCGCGAACACGACGATCCATACTGTCGAACGCGCTTCGAGCGCGAGGAAGAACGGCACCGCGCTGAACACGCCGACCAGCGCGCCGATCATATAGATGCGACGGCGGCCGAAGCGATCCGCGAGCCAGGCGAAGCACGGAATCGTCACGCAGCTGAGCGCGCCGACGACGAAGCCGATCGTCAGGAAAAACTCGCGCGGCATGTGCAGGTTCGTGGTCGAGTAGCTCAGCGCGAACGCGGTCACGATGTACATCGTGAACAGCTCGGCGAGCCGCAGCGCGATGATCAGCAGGAAGGCTTTCGGATGGCGCAGCAGCGCTTCGACGATCGGCAGGCGCACGCGGCGCTCGCCATGCTGGCCGACTTTCTCGACGAACTCCTGAGATTCCTCCATGCTCGAGCGGATCCACAGCGCGATCAGCACCAGTACGACGCTGAACAGAAACGGCAGACGCCAGCCCCAGCTGAGGAACGCGGCGTTGTCCATCGAGCGGCTGATCAGCGCGACGAGTCCCGTCGACAGCACGAGCCCGACGCCGTAGCCGACCTGCACGCCGCTACTGTAGAAGGCCTTCTTTTTCTCGGGCGCGCTTTCGACGGCCATCAACGCCGCGCCGCCCCATTCGCCGCCGACCGCAAAGCCCTGGATTGCGCGCAGCGTGACGAGCAGCACCGGCGCCAACCAGCCGATCGTCGAGAACCCCGGCAGCAGACCGATCGCGGCCGTCGACAGACCCATCATCATCACGGTGAGCACGAGCATGCGCTTGCGTCCGAGCCGGTCGCCGTAATGGCCGAACACGAAGCCGCCGAGCGGCCGGAACAGAAAGCCGACGCCGAAGGTCGCGAACGCGGCAAGCGTGCCCATCGCCGGGGCGACGTTCGGGAAGAACTCAGCGTTGAACACGAGCGCGGCGACGATGCCGTACAACAGGAAGTCGTACCAGTCGACCACGGCGCCGATAAAGCTGCCGAGCGCGGCCTTGCGCGCCTGACTGCGCGCATTGCGGTGAGTGGCCACTGTGGCCTGCGGGTGGGCGGTGCTCATCGAGTCTCCTTCAATGTGATATGTGCTTTAATCGATCGCGCCGCCCGGGGAAGGCTTTCGACGCGATCGATCCGCGCAGGGAATGTCCGGAAGGTTAATGACGCGACCCGGAATTCACAATCCGCGTGAGGGAGAACATGCGCGATGATCGCTCGCGGCTGCGCGAATAGCGCGCGTTTTGCGTGTTTACACTGAGCGCCACGGAGAACCGTCGCGGGGAACGATGTGGGCGAACCCACGCAGCGCGCGGCGTGCTAACGTGAAAGTAATCTTAAAAACAACAGTCATTGATATACTACATACCGAATATTGAAAAATGCGGCGTTGCAGCATATGATTGAGGGATCAATCTTCTCAATCATCCGGAGTTACACGTGGAATTCGTGCCTCTTGCGCTGTTCGCCATGGCCGTCGTTGGGTTGGGCTGTGCCGCCACCGTTCTGCTGACCGACTGGATTCCCGAATCGGTCGCTGCACCTGCATCGCAACATGGCCGCTTCGTGGGTCTGGGCGAGCAGCGCGGCAAAACGGCGGCGCCGAATCGCGCGCGTGTTCAAGCAGAGGCGATGAATGTCGTCAGAACTTCCAACTGAAACAGTGGCCACCCCGTTGACCCTGTCGTTGCAGCCAATCGGCGCGAGTGCGAGCTTGCGCGATCAGGCCTATGCGATGCTGCGTCAGGCAATCGCCGACGCGGATATCTACCAGAATCGCGAAGAAATCCGTCTCGACGAGCGCGTGCTCAGCGAATCGCTCGGCGTGAGCCGCACGCCGGTGCGCGAAGCGATGACGCTGCTCGAGCAGGAAGGCTTCCTGCGCATGGTGCCGCGGCGTGGCATCTACATCGTGCGCAAGAGCAAACGCGAAATCGTCGAGATGATCCAGATGTGGGCCGCGCTCGAAAGCATGGCCGCGCGGCTCGCCACGCTGCATGCGACCGACGAGGAAATCGGCCGCTTGCGCCATATGTTCGACAATTTCCGCGACACGACGCCGGCCGAGCATATCGCCGAGTATTCGGACGCGAACATCGCGTTTCATCAGGCGATTGTCGAGCTGTCGAAGTCGCAGATCATTCTCGACACGATCAAGAACATCTTCATCCACGTGCGCGCGATCCGGCGCATGACCATCTCGCAGAGCGACCGGGCCGCGCGCTCTATCGTCGATCATCTGCGCATCATCGAGGCGCTCGAAAAGCGCGACACCGAACTCGCCGAGCGGCTCACGCGCCAGCATTCGCTCGATCTCGCGGCGTTCGTCGAAGCCAATTGCGATTTCCTCGATTGATGGCGGCCTAGACGCTGCCTGGCTGCTGATTGCGAAAAGCCCGCGTGTGCAAGCACCGCGGGCTTTTTTGCGTGCGCGCACGTCGGGCGATGCGCAGGTCGCGCGGCGGCGAACGGCAAACAAAACGAGGTCGCCGCCGCGCTGCGGGATAACCTTGCTTGACGGTCTTAAAAATATGGTATGTGATATATCAACAATGACCGGTGTGACGCACGGCCTGGTGTTTTCCCTTGAAATGACTGCCGCAGAGCCTTGTAGATTCGGCGCAAAGCTGCGGCTGGCAAGCTCGAGCAGCACAAACTTCGCGCCGTCTATGTCTCGAAATTGGCCTTGAAGGAATGTGATATATCACATACGGTATCTTCGAAGCCGTGAGACGTCGGTGCAACCGGACGTATATCGAAGCGGACGCGTCCGTCGATAACCGTTGCACATCCGATTGATGAGGAGATGACCATGTCTGCAGTTGTTTCATCCCTGAGTCCGGCCACGGCCACCACGACCGCCGACGACACGCTCAAGCAGAAGACCCGCGACGCGGGCGTCGTGTCGGGCGGCCATCTGGTCGCAAAGGCGCTGAAAAACGAGGGGGTCGACACGATCTTCACGCTGTGCGGCGGCCACATCATCGATATCTACGACGGCTGCGTCGACGAAGGCATCCGCATCATCGACGTGCGCCACGAGCAGGTCGCCGCGCACGCGGCCGACGGCTACGCGCGCCAGACCGGCAAGCTCGGCTGCGTGGTGACGACCGCCGGCCCCGGCTGCACGAACGCGGTGACCGGCATCGCGACCGCGTTCCGCTCGGAAAGCCCGATCCTGCACATCGGCGGGCAGGGCGCGCTGACGCAGCACAAGATGGGCTCGCTGCAGGACCTGCCGCACGTCGACATCATGGCGCCGATCACGAAGTTCGCCGCGAGCGTGTCGAGCACCGAGCGCGTCGCGGACATGATCTCGATGGCCGCGCGCGAATGCTTCAACGGCGCGCCCGGTCCCGCCTACCTGGAAATTCCGCGCGACGTGCTCGACCGCGAAGTCGACGCGTCGCGCGCGATCGTGCCGCGGCCGGGCCGCTATCGCGCGTCGACGAAATCGATCGGTGACCCGCGCGACATCGAGAAACTGGCGGACATTCTCGTCGATGCGGAACGCCCCGCGATCCTGTACGGCCAGCAGGTGTGGACCGCGCGCGGTCACGAGGAAGCGATCGCGCTGCTGCGCGGCATCGAGATTCCCGGCTATTTCAATGGCGCGAGCCGCGGGCTGCTGCCGCCGGGCGATCCGCATCATTTCGATCGCACGCGTTCGCAGGCGTTCGCGAATGCCGACGTGCTGATCGTGGTCGGCACGCCGTTCGATTTCCGCATGGGTTACGGCCGACGCATCAGCAAGGAATTGACGCTGGTGCAGATCGATATGGACTATCGAACCGTCGGCAAGAATCGCGATATCGATCTGGGTCTGGTCGGCGATCCGGGCGCGATTCTCGCCGCGGTGCTGCAGGCCGCGAGCGGTCGTATCAAGGACGACAAGCGTCAGGCGCGCCGCAAATGGATGGCGCAGTTGCGCGACGCCGAAGCGAGCGCAACCGAAAAACTGATGCCGCTGTTCCGCTCGAACAGCACGCCGATTTATCCGTATCGTGTCGCGTACGAACTCAACGAGTTCCTGTCCGACGACACCGTCTATATCGGCGACGGCGGCGACGTCGTGACGATCTCCGCGCAAGCGGTGCGCCCGCGCCGCCCCGGCCAGTGGATGGACCCCGGCGCGCTCGGCTCGCTCGGCGTCGGCACCGGCTTCGCGCTCGCGGCGAAGCTCGCGCACCCGCACAAGGAAGTGCTCTGCTATTACGGCGACGGCTCGTTCGGCATGACCGCGTTCGACATGGAAACCGCGAACCGCTTCGGCGCACCGTATCTCGCGGTGATCGGCAACAACTCGGCGATGAACCAGATCCGCTACGGCCAGCTTGCCAAATACGGCGAAGAACGCGGCAACGTCGGCAATCTGCTCGGCGACGTGCCGTTCAGCAAATTCGCCGAAATGCTCGGCGGTTATGGCGAGGAAGTGCGCGATCCCGCGCAGATCGCGAGCGCGCTACAGCGTGCGCGCGAAGCGATTCATCGCACCGGCCGCTCGGCGGTGGTCAACATCTGGGTCGACCCGCGCGAGTACGCACCGGGCACGAAGAACCAGACCATGTACAAATAACCCTCATCGTTCAGGAGATACGACATGGCCAAGGCACTCGACGGTGTGCGCATCCTCGATTTCACGCATGTGCAATCGGGGCCGACCTGCACGCAATTGCTCGCATGGTTCGGCGCGGACGTGATCAAGGTGGAACGGGCAGGCGCGGGCGACATCACGCGCGAGCAGCTGCGCGATATTCCCGACGTGGATAGCCTGTACTTCACGATGCTCAATCACAACAAGCGCTCGGTCACGATCGACACCAAGCATCCGGAAGGCAAGCAGGTGCTCGAAGCGCTGATCCAGAAATGCGACGTACTGGTCGAAAACTTCGCACCGGGCGCGCTCGACCGGATGGGCTTTACGTGGGAGCGGATTCAGGAATTGAATCCGCGCATGATCGTCGCCTCGGTGAAGGGCTTCGGTCCCGGTCCTTACGAGGACTGCAAAGTCTATGAAAACGTCGCGCAATGCGCGGGCGGCGCTGCGTCGACCACCGGCTTCGACGACGGGCCGCCGGTCGTGACCGGCGCGCAGATCGGCGACAGCGGCACGGGGCTGCATCTCGCGCTCGGCATCGTCACTGCGCTCTATCAACGCACGCATACCGGACGCGGCCAGCGCGTGCTCGCGGCCATGCAGGACGGCGTGCTCAATCTGTGCCGCGTCAAACTGCGAGACCAGCAGCGGCTCGACCGTACCGGCGTGATGAAGGAGTATCCGCAATATCCGAACGGCACGTTCGGCGAAGCGGTGCCGCGCGCGGGCAATGCGTCGGGCGGCGGCCAGCCGGGCTGGATTCTGAAATGCAAAGGGTGGGAGACCGACCCCAACGCCTATATCTACTTCATCACGCAGGCGCCCGTGTGGGCGAAGATCTGCAACGTGATCGGCAAGGAGGAGTGGGCCACGGACCCCGACTACGCGACGGCGCCCGCGCGCCTGCCGCGCTTGAAGGAGATCTTCGCCGAAATCGAACGCTGGACGATGACGAAGACCAAGTTCGAGGCGATGCAGATTCTGAACGAATACGACATTCCGTGCGGCCCGATCCTGTCGATGAAGGAAATTGCCGAGGAGCCGTCGCTGCGCAAAACCGGCACGATCGTCGAAGTCGATCATCCGAAGCGCGGCAAGTATCTGACAGTGGGCAATCCCATCAAGCTGTCCGACAGCCCGACCGACGTCGAACGCTCGCCGCTGCTTGGCGAACATACCGATGAAGTGATGGCCGAGCTCGGTTATTCGGCCGAGCAGATCACGGCGCTGCGCACGGCGGGCGCAATCTAGGAGCGAGGCATGCAGACGTGGATGCGGTTCATGTCGGGCGACAGCGGCATCGTGTTCGGCCGTGTCGAAGGCGCCTATCTGCACGAGTACGAAAGTCTCGCGCAGCCGGTGCCGACCGGCGCAGTACTGTCGCTGCGCGCATTGACGCCGTTGGCGCCGTGCTCGCCCGGCAAGATCGTCGCGCTGTGGAATAACTATCACGCGCTCGCGGCGAAGCTCGACAAACCCGTGCCCACGCATCCGCTGTTTCTGCTGAAGCCGGCGGCGTCGGTGATCGGCGCGGGCGAGCCGATCCGCCGGCCGCGTCACTACGCGGGCAAGATCGTCTACGAAGGCGAACTCGGCATCGTGATCGGCCAGCGTTGCCGCGACGTGGATGCGCAGCAGGCGGAGGCGGCGATCTTCGGCTACACGCTCGTCAACGACGTCACCGCCGCCGATCTGCTTAACGAGAATCCGCATTTTCCGCAGTGGTGTCGCGCGAAGAGCTTCGATACCTTCTGTTGCCTGGGTCCGGCCATCGTCTCCGGTTTCGACTGGCGGGCGGCGCGCCTCCTGACCACGCTCGACGGCGCCGAGCGTCAGAACTATCCGCTCGCCGATATGGTCTTTTCGCCGGCCGAGCAGGTGAGTCTGATATCGCAGGATGTGACGCTCGAACCCGGCGACGTGATTGCGTGCGGCACCTCGGTGGGCGTGGGGTCGATCAAGGACGGCGCAACGGTCTCGATCACGATCGATGGGATAGGCACGCTGACCAATACCTTGAGCGCGGCGCAGCGCGACGAGCCACGGCGATCGGGCGATACCGCGAACGTCGGTTGACGAGGGCCGGACCTCGCGGCTCTTGCCTTTTCATCGCATCACGGAGAATCACGCATGCCGCAAGCCTGTGGAAGTGCCGTGTGGATGGACCTGTTGTTGCTGCTCGCCGTGACTGTCATCGCTGCGTTGGTTGCGGTGCTGATGGTGGCGTTGGCCGCGCTCTCGCGACGACAGTTCGGCCGACGTTCGGCGCAGCGGCATTCATGCGTGCGCGAACGCGATCTGACACGCAGGCCCCGGATGCTTGCATTGCTTGGCGGCGGGATCGGTTTGGCGGTCGCGTCGACAGGCTTTACGCGCTACCTGTTGGCAGCGGCGCGCGAGAACAGCGAACGCATCGAACTGTTTGCCGCCGTGTTGATCGGCGCGCTGCTCTTTGCGATCTCGGCGATTGCGTTCTGCAAGCTGCGCGGCGCATTGCAACTCGAGGCGGTCGCGCGGCCGGGACATCACGTCGTCAATCTGTTTGCGCTGTTTTTATGCGGATGGCTCGGTTACGGCTTCGTCACTGAACAGGCACAGCCATTCGGACTCGCGGCATTGCTCGCGACGGGCGCGCTGGCGTTGGCAATGGGCGTGCATCTGATGCTGAGCCGCGAGTACTCGGCCGATCCCGCTCACGCGGCGAATCGCGTCAGTTGCGCAGCGCGCATGTATGCCTTCGCCGCGCGCAGCGATGGCCTGGCGATCGGCAAGCCGGGCCTGCTCGCGAACATCGAGTGGCATGGCGGGGAAGAGCAGACGTGGGCGCTTCGCGATGTCACGCCGGCGATGATGCGCGTGAGCGCCTGTGCAGATAGTCGGGATGGGCGTGATGGCAGACGCGGCAACGGCCGCCAGCGCGACTGTGCACGCCAATGCGTGCACGAGCGGCCGGTTCATTTCACTACACGTCGCTGATCAATGATGCATGCGCCGCCAGGAGAGCTGATTGCCAATAGCGAAGACGGCGGGACGATGATCCCGCCGCCCGAGTCTTTTTCGATGCTTCTAGTCGCCCACGGCCGCGGCGAATTCGCTGTAGTACTGCGTCTTCCTATGCAGAATCAGTTGCGCGAGAAAATCGGCATCGTACGCCCGATGCAGGTGGCTGTGATAGCGCTCGATATAAGCGGTGATTCGCGCCAGCTCGCCATTGAACTCTTTCAGCATGTCGAGCGTCGCACGGTCCCAGCGAAACCGCAGCCCAAGATCGCTGAACGCGGCATTGTAGGCGCTCAGATGCGCATCGTCGGGTTGGTCTTCGTGATCCGCCGCCGCTGTGCGAGCGTTGCGTGTACTGATACGGGATTCAACCGGAGCGTGGTTCATGATCGGCCTCCTCGGCGCGCAAGTGAAAGAACTCGCTTGCAGCATAGAAGTCGCGATCGATTTGCAATAGTTAAAGTTTTATTGGCTTTCCATAGCCTACGGCTTATGCACGCTCAGTTCCTTCACGCGGGTGATCTTTTCGATCAGATTGGCGCCTTCCTCCATCAGGAAGCGTTTGAAGGCGACGGCAACCGGTGGCAGACGCTTGTTCTTCCGATGCACGACATACCAATTGAGCATGACCGGAAAGGTTTCGACGTCGAGCACGACCAGATGACCCAGTTGCAATTCGAGGCTGATCGTATGGGCGGACAGAAACGCGATGCCCATGCCGGCGATGACCGCCTGCTTGATCGTCTCGGTGCTCTTGATCTCCATCGCAATCTTCAGATTGGACAGCCGGCCGGCAAAACCTTCTTCCATCGAATTCCACGTGTCCGAGCCGCGTTCGCGCACGATGAACGCTTCGTTCGCGAGTTGACTGAAGCGGATATTGCGCTTGTGCGCAAGCGGATGAGTGGGCGCCGCGACGATCACGTACGGGTGCGGCGCGAACGGTTCATTGGTCGCGTCGGTTTCGTGTGGCGGACGCACCATGACCGCGAGGTCGGTCTGATTGGTCGCCAGTTGATGAAGCAGTTCTTCGCGGTTGTGTACCGCGAGATTGAGATCCACACCCGAATAGCGACGCGTGAATTCGGCGAGAAGGCGCGGAAAGAAATAGTCGCCCGCGCTAATCACCGCAACATTCAGTTTGCCGCCGGAGACGCCCTTCAACTGGCTCATCGCTTCGTCGACTTCATGGAACTGCTGCATGATCGCGCGGCTGTAGTGGAGCATTTCCGTGCCGGCCGGCGTCAGATAGATCTTCTTGCCGAGTTGCTCGAACAGAGGCAGCCCCGCATGTTCCTCGAGTTGCCGGACCTGGGTGGAAACGGCCGGCTGAGTCAGATGCAATTCCTCCGCGGCGCGCGAAAAACTCAGGTGGCGCGCTACCGTTTCAAAGACCTTCAGTTGCCGCAGAGTTGCATTGCGCATCGTCATGGTCGATGTATAAGGAAACGTGAATCAACATAATAACAAACTTTAATTATGAGTAATTCAGCAATGACCCTAGCATGAAACCTATAACAAGCCGAATAGCCGCTGTAATACGCGGGTTAACGCATAGATATGTGGTGTGGGGGACTCAATGGCGAGAATAAGCTGTAATGCTTACCGGCTGAAACGTGGTTCTGGTCGGAATAAAGCAAGAATTATAGAAGACGAGTTCGGGGGATCTGCGGAAACACAAAAGCGTCAATTGAGATTTTTCCCGAATAGCGGAGTTCTCGGGCCATAACGATAAGGCGGGACACATCCAGCGCGGCGCGTAAGCCGGCTGCACTAAATAAATAGTGGAGACAAGGCTCATGAACGATATCACCCAGCAATCGACGACCCGTATGTCCTGGCGCAACCGATGGTGGCAACTCGTCATCGGCATGGTATGCATGGCGCTGGTGGCGAATCTGCAATATGCGTGGACGTTATTCGTGGCCCCTATGCATGCGCGGCATCACTGGAGCGAGGCGTCGATCCAGCTCGCGTTCTCGATCTTCATTCTGACCGAGACGTGGCTCGTGCCGTTCGAGGGCTGGCTCGTCGATCGATTCGGGCCGCGCCCGGTGGTGGCAGCCGGCGCGGTATGCGCGGGTTTGTCGTGGATTCTCAATTCGCATGCGACCACGCTCGGCATGTTGTATTTCGCGGCGGTGATTGGCGGGATAGGCGCGGGCGGTGTGTATGGAACATGCGTCGGCAATGCGCTCAAATGGTTTCCCGACCGGCGCGGTCTCGCTGCGGGTTTGACGGCAGCGGGCTTTGGCGCAGGCGCGGCGCTGACGGTGATTCCGATTGCGAACATGATTACGCGCCGCGGCTATGAAGAGACGTTCCTGTTCTTCGGCATCGTGCAAGGCGTCAGCATTCTGCTGCTCGCGATGCTCCTGACGCGGCCGATCTTGCGTCAGCCAGGGGTACGCAAGAGCCGCTTCGCGGTGTCGAAGGTCGATTTCACCTCGCGCCAGATGATCAGAACGCCAGTGTTCTGGGTGATCTACGCGTCGTTCGTCGCGGTCGCGGCGGGCGGCTTGATGGCGACCGCGCAGATCGGCCCGATCGCGAAAGACTGGGGCATAGCGCGCATTCCGATGACGGTCTTCGGCGCGACGTTGCCGCTGCTGACCCTCACGCTGTCGATCGACAATATCTTCAACGGCTTGACGCGTCCGCTGTCCGGCTTCATCTCCGACAAGATCGGCCGTGAAAACACGATGTTCGTGATCTTCATCGGCGAGGGGCTCGCGTTGCTCGGCATGATGCAGTTCGGCAGCAATCCGTATGCGTTCATGGTCTTTGCCGCGCTGATCTTCCTGTTCTGGGGCGAGATCTTCTCGATCTTCCCGGCGACTTGCGCCGATACGTTCGGCAGCAAGTACGCGGCCGCCAATGCCGGCACGTTGTACACCGCGAAGGGCACGGCCTCGTTGCTGGTGCCGATCGCGTCCGTACTCGCGGCGACGGGCGGCTGGAGCCTTGTCTTCGTCTTTGCCGCCGTCATCACGATCGCAGCCGGCATTTCCGCGAAGTTCATCCTCGAGCCGATGCGCACGCGTTGGATCGAATCGCACAACGAACCACCTCAGGGCGCGCTGGCCGTCGCGGGTCATGGCAATGGCAATGCGTCGCGAATGAGTCACTGGCCCGAACAGTCTGGCGAATAACGTGAGCGTCGCGCGCCCGGAACCGATGCCATGAATGTTTCGCTGCAGCAGCTCAAGGTATTCGTCGCGGTCGCGCGCGAGCGCAGTTTCACGCGCGCGACGCGCGAGTTCGATCTGACGCAGTCGGCCGTGAGCCGTTGCGTGCGTGAACTGGAAGACGCGGTCGAATTGAAGCTGTTCGATCGCACGACACGCCAGGTCGAACTGACGAATGCGGGTGCGAGTCTCGAGAGAAGAATTGGCCGGCTGCTCGACGAAATCGAGTTGACGCTGCTCGAAGAGCGCGCTGCTTATGACGGACACACGGGCGTCGTCTTATTCGCGAGTAATCCGGTGTTGTCATCGGGCTGGGTGCCGCAGGCTTTGGCGCAGTGCGCGTCGGTTTTTCCCGAACTGGTCGTATCGGTCAAGGATCAGCCTCAAAGCAGCGTACTGGCCGGTGTCGAGCAGGGCGAGGTGGATTTCGGCGCGGTCTGTGTGACTGCACCTGTCGATAGTCCTCTACTGCACGCGCAGGTACTTTTCACTACGCCACTGCATGCGGTGCTTCCATCCGCGCATCCGCTAGCGCGGCAAGACAGCATCGGATGGCACGCGTTGCGCGAATGTCCGCTGATAACGCTGAATGCCGATACTGGCGTGCGTGCCGCGCTCGCCCCGGTACTCGCCGCGAACGGATCGAAGCGCCGGCCGTTGCAGGAACTCGGACACGTTGCGACGGTAGCGCGCATGGTCGAATTGGGACTGGGTGTCGGCGTATTGCCTGTCGATGCGCATTGGCCTTCGCCGGGCGCTTCGTTGGTGAGTCGTCCGCTGGTCCCCGAAACGGCATTGACGACGGTACTCGTGCACCGCAGAAATCGCTCGCTTCGTCCCAATGCGGCTGCTGCGTGGGCGCAGTTTGTCGCGTCGACGACTGATCATTCGCCGATCGCGAACGAAGCGCCTGCCGCAGCCGCGACGCAAAGCTTCAACTGGCGGTCTGTGCGGCAAAGCCTGTTGCCGGAACCTTAGACAGGGGTCGACCAAAAAGCTTGCGCGACGCGCGGCATTCGATCGATGCGCCGTCAGTCAACCACATAACGTCCTACTCAAGGAGCTTCATGATGGAAATCCAGACCGATCTCAGGCACCATGATCTGCTGATCGACGGCAAGCGCATGCCGCCGGGCAGCGGGGAATATTCCGTCGACATCAACCCCGCGACCGAAGAGCCGATCGCACTGGTGGCGCAAGGCAGCGCCGCCGACGTCGATGCCGCGGTGCGCGCCGCGCGCGGCGCATTGAAAGTATGGAATTCGATTCGGGCCGCCGAACGCGGGCGCATCCTGCAACGTCTCGCGGGCCTGATGCGCGAGAACATGGAAGAACTCGCCGCGCTCGAAAGCCTCGACGGCGGCAAGCCGATTGCCGCGGTGATGCGTCAGGACGTGCCCGCCGCGATCGATACCGTCGAATACTACGCAGGCTGGTGCGACAAGATCAACGGCCAGGTGGTGCCGACGCGTCCCGATGCATTGACCTATACGCTGCGCGAACCTGTCGGCGTGGTCGCCGCAATCGTGCCGTGGAATTTTCCGCTGATGATCGGCATGTGGAAGATCGCGCCCGCGCTCGCATGCGGTTGCACGCTGATCGTCAAGCCCGCCGAGATCACGCCGCTCACCGCGTTGCGCATCGGCGAGCTGGCGCTCGAAGCGGGCGTGCCGCCGGGCGTGCTCAACATCGTCACCGGCAAAGGCAGCGTGGTGGGCGACGCGATGGTCTCGCATCCCGGTATCGACAAGGTCACGTTCACCGGTTCGCCTTCGGTCGGACGAGGCATCCTGCAGGGCGCGGCGGGCAACTTCAAACGCGTGACGCTGGAACTCGGCGGCAAGTCGGCCAACGTGATTTTTGCCGACGCGAATCTCGACAATGCGGTGCGAGCCGCGGCGTCGGGCGTGTTCTTCAATACGGGGCAAGTGTGCTCCGCCGGGTCGCGGATACTCGCGCATCGCGACGTGTATGACGAAGTGGTCGAGCGTCTGGCCACGCGCGCGAAGTCGATCAAGGTCGGCGACCCGTCGCTGCGCGAAACGTCGATGGGACCGCTGATTTCGGCCGCGCAGATGAAGACCGTATTGAGCTATGTCGACACGGGACGCTCGGAAGGCGCATCGCTCGTGACGGGTGGCGCGCGCGTCGGCGATCGCGGCTTTTTCGTCGAGCCAACCGTGTTCGCGAATGTCGAACACGAAATGCGCATTTCGCAGGAAGAAATCTTCGGGCCCGTGGCGAGCGTGATCCGTTTCAACGACGAAGCGGACGCGATCCGAATCGCCAATGGCACGTCGTACAGTCTCGCGGCAGGCGTGTGGAGCGCTGACTTGAGCCGCGTGCATCGCGTGGCGCGCGACCTGAAGGCGGGCACGGTGTGGATCAACACCTACGGTTATACGGACGTGCGTTTGCCGTGGGGCGGTGCTGGCGATTCGGGCTTCGGTCGCGAGCATGGCGATGTCGCGATCGAGAACTTCACGGAACCGAAAGCGGTGTGGGTGGCGATCGATCAATAGCGGCAAATGCGAAAAAGGATCGGATGCATGGCATCCGATCCTTCAGGTCGTGTTGCAAGACGAAAAGGAATTGACGAGTACTCGGTCAATTGCCCTGCAAAGCCATCTTCTCGCGCAATTTGATCAGTGCGAGCACGACGTCGATAGTGGGTGTCGGTTCGGCAACGAGTCGCCCCATTTCCTGCACGACGGTCAATAAAGGATCGATTTCCATCGGCCTGCGGTGCTCGAGATCGACGAGCGTTGATGTCTTGTGCGCACCGACCGCACCCGCGCCATCAATACGCCTTTCCACATCGACGCGAAAGTGCACGCCGAACTGATCCGCGATTCGCTTCGCTTCGAGCATCATCGTGCGTGAGACCGCGCGCGTGCCCGGGTCACTCGTGAGCACATCGAGCGTTGCATGCGTCAATGCGCTAATCGGGTTGAAGCACAGATTACCCCATAGCTTGAGCCAGATTTCGTCACGAATGTTGTCGCGAATCGGCGCTTCGAAGCCGGCCGCCTGCATGATCTCGTGCAATTGCTGAATGCGCGGGGTGCGCTCGCCACTGGGTTCGCCGATGGGAAACTTCTTGCCGTACACGTGTTTGATCACCCCCGGTTCGACGATCTCCGCCGCCGGATAGAGTACGCAGCCAATCGCGCGCTCGGGTCCGAGCCTGGTCCATTGCGAACCGTCGGGGTCGACGCTCGTCAGCCGAGTGCCGGCAAAGCGCCCGCCGTGCTGATAGAAGTACCAATATGGAATGCCGTTGACGCCGGTAACGATCGCCGTGTGCTTGCCGAGTAGCGGTTGCATGGAATCGACCACGCCAGGCAGCGAATGCGCCTTCAGCGTCACGATGACGAAGTCCTGGACGCCGAGTTCGCGTGGATCGGACGTGCAGCGCACCGGCGCGCTGAACGTTTCGCCATCCATGATGAGGCGCGCGCCGTGTTCACGCATCGCGGCCAGATGCGGGCCGCGCGCAATGAAGCTGACGTCCGCGCCGGCGCGTGCCAATTGCACGCCCATCAAACCGCCAATCGCTCCCGCTCCGAAGATGCAGATCTTCATGATGTCGCTCCGTGACGATGAAAAAGCCGTTCGCCCAATGCCGCATTGCAGTCATTCGCGGCCGGTCACGGTTCGAGCATAAGGTGGCGCGACGAATGCTGATAGTTAAAGTTTCTCCGTCGATGTATTAGTTATTCGTTATGAAAAGACCGCGACGTGAATGCTGCTTCGACTGTCGGAGAGCCTAGGGCCTGTTCACGCTCCCCTGTTTTAAAAAAACCTTCTGGCGGCCAGCGCAAGCCCGTTATTAGCGTGAACAGGCCCTAGATACCTCAGCCGCGCCGAACCAGCAGAAAACTCACGCCGATTGCCGCGAGAAATCCGCCGCAGCAGCGATTGAACCAGCGGCGGATCTGCGCGCGCATCAGCCATTTGCCGAGATACATGCCGGCCCACGAATACAATGCAATCGCCACCCATTCGAGTACCAGAAAGCTCGCGCCGAGCGCGGCGAATTGCGGCAGTATCGGCTGCGCGACGTCGACGAATTGCGGCAGGAATGCGGTAAAAACCAGAATCGCCTTCGGATTGCCCGCCGCCACGAAAAACTCGTGCCGGGCGATGCGCGAGAGCGCGGCCTCCTGGGGTTGCGATGTATCGATTGCGGGTGCGTCGCTGCGCCACAACTGGATCGCGAGCCAGATCAGATAAGCGGCGCCCGCGAGTTTGATCGCCAGAAAGATCCACTCGGACGCATGCAGCACGACCGCGAGACCGGTCGCGGCGAGTGCGAGCATCATCGCGAAGGCGAGCAGCCGGCCGCTGCCGCCGACGAACGCTTTCATGAAGCCATGACGCGCGGCCACGTTGATCGAAAGCAGGTTGTTGGGCCCGGGTGCGAGGTTAATGGCGAAGCAGGCGGGTAAAAAGAATAGCCAGGCGGTAAGGGACATGACGGCTTGCATTCCGAACGGGAGATCACGATGCACCGCGCGCGATGCGTTACCGGGATTGTAGCGAAACCGCGCCGCGCCTCGGCTGGCCGCGTGCTCAGTTCACCGCCTTGATAAAGCCTGGATCGCCAATCAATGTATCGACGCTGAGCTTGACCGTGTCTTCGATCGCGATCGTGTTGCTGGTGAATTTCGGCGACTTCTGCTTCACGGTGCGCGTGGTCGTGTACATGACTTTTTTGGTCGCCGCATCGATAACCACGTAGTGCATCTTCAGCGTCCACAGCGCCGGCGAGCGCGTATCGTCCACCGTGAAGGTTTCGATGCTGCCGCTGAGCACGCGTTTGTTGTCGTCGATACGAAAACCGGCCACTCGCAGACTATTCGCTACGCCATTGCGCACCACGAGGCTGACGTCGTCCTTCAGCACGAGCCCGGTCATCCCGGTATTTTCGATGCGGTTCGGCGAGATATGACCGTCGCGCGTGGGCAGATACGCGAAGTCGCGTGCAGGGGCGACGCTGAGCGAGCCGGTGCCGTGGGTCCTCGTGTGCGTTGCGCTGGCGCTGCTGTTCAGGCCGAACCATGACCAAGAGCACGCGGACAGCAGCGTGGGCAGCAGTATGGCGCCGCAGCCCTTGAGCACGACGGCTCTCAACGGCGAACGCGCAGCAGCCATGCGGGAGAAAGCGGCGATCGAAGTCAGAGGAGTTGCCCTTTTCAGTGGAGTCATCCCGGTGAAGAACAGCATGGTAGCAGCGAACCGGACCGTCGAACCTTCAAACGGGCTCCGGGCGCTCCTTGCCGATCCGGGCAGCAAGCCTCGCATCGGGGCTGGCAGCCCGCCCATCATAACGGGCCGCGTTAGCGATGGACGTCGAGGCCACGCCCGAAGCGCTTTCGAGATGTTTTCGGAATTGCCCGCGTCAGGCCCGGACCTGAGCCGTTCAGAAAAAGCCCGCCTTTCCTTGCGTGATATCGATCAGCGTTGCCTTGGCGTCGTCGAGTGCGTTGGCGGGCACGCGCATCGTCATCTTCACCAGCATGCCGTAGGCGCTGTCCACGAGCGCATAGCCTTCGGCGTCCATCCATCGACGGACTTTGGCTTCGTCGGCATAACTCACTTCGACGCCCAGCAACACCTGGGCGATCCTCTCGACGCGCGGCGCGTCGAGCAGCGCGGACGCGATCGCATCGGTGTACGCGCGCACCAGACCGCCCGCGCCGAGCTTCACACCGCCGTAATAGCGCACGACCGCCGCAAGCACGCCATCCAGATCGTGATGCCGCAGTACTTCGAGAATCGGCCGACCGGCGGTACCGGACGGTTCGCCGTCGTCGGACATGCCGGACTGGCCGCCCGCGAGCAGCGCCCAGCACACATGCGTCGCGGCAGGATGTTCGTCGCGCAGACGCTGCAATTCGGCCATCGCGGCATCGCGATCGGCGACCGGGATCGCATGCGCGATGAAGCGGCTCTTGCGAATCTCGAGTTCCGCGCTCAGCGGCGCGGGCAGGGTATAGGTGGGCAAGGCGGAAACGTCGGTGGATGAAATGAAGCACGCGGTAGGCGGCGCGATGTCCGTCATGGTAACGGATCGTCGGTGCCAGCGAGGCGCAAGGGCCGCTTCGCGGGTTCGTCTACAATGGTCCGCTGAACGCGCGCCCGTCATATCGACCCCGCGCGTCGCAAGGAGACGACATGCTTGACCTATCCACGTTGGGGACGTTCGTTGCCGTCGTGCTCGGGCTCTTTCTGATTCCAGGCCCGGCCGTGCTGCTAGTTTTGACGCGCACCATGCACGGCGGACGTAAAGCCGGCATTCTGACCGGTCTCGGTATCGCAGCGGGTGATTTCGTGCATACGCTGGGCGCCGCGGTTGGCCTCTCCGCGCTGCTGATGACGTCCGCGCTGGCCTTCAATGCGGTGAAATTCGTCGGTGCCGCGTATCTCGTCTATCTGGGCATTCGCGCGTTGCGCGAAAAGCAGGCGAGTGCGCACCTGCCGGTCGTCGCGCCGGTGTCGGGTTCGAAGGCGTTCTTGCAGGCGATTCCCGCCGAAGTGCTGAACCCGAAGACCGCGCTGTTTTTCCTTGCGTTTCTGCCGCAATTCGTGCGCCCCGAACATGGCTCGACGTTTCTGCAGTTCGCGACACTCGGGCTGATTTTCGTTGCCATGAGCGCGCTTTACACGACGCTGATCGTCCTGACGATGCGGCCGCTGGGCAAACTCGTGAAGCGTTTGACGTGGTTGACGCGCTGGCGGAACAAGCTCATCGGTGTGCTGTTCATTTCGCTCGGCCTGCGCGTGGCAGTGCAAACACGCTGAGTCCGGAAGCGCGAGTTCAGGACGACGCCTGCAGGATCAGCCACCCAACGACGCGACGGTTAAGCATTGCAAGGCCACGATGCCATGGCACGCGCGATTCAGGAGACAGCGATGAATGAAGACGCAACTTCGACGGCGCGCGCGATCGAGTTCTGGTTCGACTTCGGCAGCAACTACAGCTATCTGAGCATGATGCGGATCGAAGCGTTGGCGGCCGCGCGCAACGTGACGATCGTCTGGCGGCCGTTTCTGCTCGGTCCGGTATTTCGCCAGCTCGGTTTCGACAACTCGCCCTTCGTACTGCAGAAAGAAAAAGGCGCGTACGTGTGGAAAGACATGGAGCGTCAATGCCGCAAATACGGCATTGCGCTCACGCGCCCCAGCAGTTTTCCGCGCGCGGCGCTTCTCGCGATGCGTGTTGCGCTGCTGGGTGCGAACGAGCCGTGGATCGGTGCCTGGTGCCGCAAGATCATGCAGTTGAATTTCGTCGACGACCGCGACATCGGTTCAATCGATGTCGTCAGTCACGCGCTCGACTCGCTTGGCTTACCGGCGCAGAGCGTGATCGACGCCGCGCAAAGCGACGCGAACAAGCTCCGCTTGCGCGAGCAGACCGAACGGGCCATCAATAAGGGGATTTTCGGTGCGCCGACGTTTTTTGTCGGCGGGGAGATGTTCTGGGGCAATGACAGGCTGGAGGACGCGTTGGACCACTGCGACGCGATCGCGGCGCGTCATTGAACGTCAGCGGGAGCGCTTAATCAGCCTGCTGGCAGAAGCGCCGACCCGGCACGTGAGAGACCACGGCCTGGGCGATTTCGAGCGGAGTACTTTCGGCGGGAACGACGCGACGGCTCGGTTCGGGCGCGTGCTTCATCGTCCATTCGACGAGCCGGTATGAACGGCCCCAGGGCGGTTGCAGCGGATCGGAGACCTTGCAGGAATGAATCTGGCGAGTCCATTGATGGCCGGGCATCGCACGCAGGTGTTCGACTACCATCTCTTCAACCATGATTTACCTCCTTCTTGTGCGCGTAACCGTTTTCGGTCGCGCTTCTGGCACCCCTCAAGAAAAAGCGCCGCCGATGTTCTGGCGGCTCAACAGGGGATGTGCCACATACTTGCAGGGAACAATTAAGCGAAACTTAAGAACCGCAATCATTACGCAAACGGATCTCACTGCGTGTAAGCGAATGCAAGTGAATGCAAGCCAGAGCTGACAACAGTGGGCACGAACGCCCGCAGGCCGGCCGACACGTCGCGAGCCTGCCCTCAAGACCCCGGCGGATCGGCCGTTATCAGTAGAGTTGGGGCGTCGACCCCGCTTCGCCTTCAGGGCCGCCCTACTGATACCGTGACGAATCTCGCCCAAACGCCGCTTTCCGAGCGCCTTCGCTCGCTCGTCGACACCGTGCAGCACAACGAGCGCACGTTGCGCCGCTTCCAGAACGTCGAGTTGCGGTTGATCGGCGCGCAGGATTTCGGATCGTTTCTCAATACGTTGTTCAGCCATCTGCCGCGGGAGTTCTCGCTCGCGAGCGTGGTGCTGTGGCTCGACGAGCGCGCGCCAATGCTGCTCGAACTGCTCGAGCCGGGCAACCTGCGCGCGCTCGATCATGCGCAGTTGAAGACGTCGCGCGAGGGCGGTCTCGTCGCGCAATCCTTGTGCGAAGACGATCGGCCGTGGCTCGGCCGCCCTGGCGAACTCGACGACGACACGCGCCGCGCGTTCTTCGGTGCCGCGCCAGCTCACGTGCCGGCCAGCGCGATCCTGCTGCCGCTCGCCGCGGGCACGAGCGTCAGCGGCTATCTATGCCTCGGCAGCGACGACCCCGCGCGCTTCGGCGCGGGCATGGCCACCGACATTCTCGAGCGCTTCGCGAGCATCGTCACCGCGAGTCTCGACAACGTCGCGCATCGCGAGCGGCTCAGGCAGCTCGGCATGACCGACTCGCTGACCGGCCTCGCGAATCGCCGCTATTTCGACGAACGGCTGCGCGAGGAGTTGATGCGCGCGGCCCGTTATCGCGTGCCGGTCGCGTGTCTTTTCATCGATATCGACGGTTTCAAGCGCATCAACGATAACCACGGCCATCAGACCGGCGACCGCGCGCTCGCGGCGGTGGCCGCCTGCGTGCGACAGCAGGTGCGGCTTGGCGACACCGTCGCGCGCTATGGCGGCGAGGAGTTCGCCGCGCTGCTGCAAGGCGATCGCAGCGACGCGTTGACCGTCGCGGAACGCGTGCGGCGTGCGGTCGAGAATCTCGACGTGCGCGACGAGCACGGCGAGCCCATTGCATTGACCGTGTCGATCGGCGTGGCCGGGCGTGTGGTCGCCGTCAGCCCGGCCGAGGCGATGTCGCTCGGTCAGGCGATGATGGACGAGGCCGATCGCGCGATGTATCAGGCCAAGCGCAACGGCCGCAATCGTATCGAGGCGCAGGTCGATGCGCTCGATGAGCAGGGCTGATCGATCGCAACTAACACTAACTACGCGTCACACTCCTGCCGCATCCGGCGGCACCCCGAGCAGCTGCAACGCGCCGCCCATCACGCCGCTGAACACCGGTCCAGCGACCGTGCCGCCATAGAACGCCTTGCCAGCCGGATCGTCGATCATCACGGCGACGATCAGGCGCGGATCGCTCATCGGCGCCATGCCGACGAACAGCGCGCGGTAGCGGTTCTTCGCGTAGCCCGCGCCGATCTGCTTGCGCGCGGTGCCGGTCTTGCCGCCGACGCGATAACCCGCCACGGTCGCGGCGCGTCCGGTGCCGCCGTCGCCCGTGGCCATTTCGAGCATGTTGCGAATCGCGCGCGCGGTGCCGGGCGTCGTGACCGATTCGCCGCGGTCGGCGAACGACGCGGGGCCCTCCGCGTCGAGCGGCTCGCGCAGCAGGCTCACGCGCCTCAGCGCGCCGTCGCCCGCATAGGCGGTGTAGACCTGCGCGATTTGCAGCAGCGATACCGACAGCCCGTAGCCGTACGCCATCGTGGCCTGTTCGATCGGGCGCCAGCGCTTATATGGCCGCAGCTTGCCGGCGGCCACGCCAGGGAAGGGCAGCTCGGGCTTCAGACCGAGCCCGTATTGCCGATACTTGGTCCAGATCGTCTCGGCCGGCAGATTCAGCGCGAGCTTTGCCAGCGCGATATTGCTCGACTTCTGCACCGCCTCGGCGACCGTCATCGCGCCATGATTCGACGTGTCGTGAATCACGGCCGGGCCGATCCGATACCAGCCGGGCGCGGTATCGATGATGCTCTGCGGCCGCACCTTGCCTTCGTCGATCGACAGTGCGACGACCAGCGGCTTGATCGTCGAACCCGGTTCGAACGTGTCGATCACCGCGCGGTTGCGCAACTGCCGGCCGGACAGGTGCGTGCGGTCGTTCGGATCGAAGCTCGGGTAGTTGGCGAGCGCGAGGATCTCGCCGTTGCGCGCATCGAGCACGACCACGCTGCCCGCTTCGGCGCGGTGCTGCGCGATCGCCGCTTTGAGCTGTGTGTACGCGAGTTGCTGGATGCGCCGGTCGATCGTCAGCTGGATCGTGGCGCCGTTGCGCGCGGGCACGAGCGGCCGCGTCTCCGAGATCACGCGGCCGAGCCGGTCGCGGATCACCTCGCGGTGGCCGGGCACGCCTTGCAACTGCGCATTGGCGGCGAGTTCGACGCCTTCCTGGCCGTTGTCCTCGATGTCGGTGAAGCCGACCACGTGCGCGGCCGACTCGCCCTCGGGATAAAAGCGTTTGGTGTCGGCGATCTGCGTGATCCCGGCGAGCCCGAGGCGCGACAGATGCCCGGCAGTGTCGGCATCGACCTGGCGCTTGAGCAGCACGAAGCTGCGCTCGCCGTTCAGACGCCGACGCAGTTCCGCGAGCGGCAGATCGAGCAGCTTTGCCAGCGGCGCGAACGCGCTTTCGTCGACGAGCTTCGGCGTGGCCCAGATTTCGTAGGTCGCGAGACTGACCGCGAGCATCGAACCATTGCGATCGACGATCCGGCCGCGCGTCGCGTCGAGTTCGAGCAGGCGCTGATAGCGCTTCTGCCCTTGGTCGACGTAGAAGTCCTGATTCACGACCTGCACCCAGAACGCGCGGAGCGCGAGCGTCGCGAACGCGCCGGACACGAGCAGCACGACGAACTTCGAGCGCCACGCGGGTAGTCGCGCATCGAGCAGCGGGTTCTTCGCGGCTAAGGCATAGGGATCGGGCGACGGTGGTTTTTTCTGGCGGTTCATGGCGGCGGGCAGCGGACCTCACGTACTTTCGATTGAACGAGGCCGCCAAAGCCATGAGGCCTGGCGGCAAGGACTGTCGCCGGGCCGATTGTAAATAAAACGTAATTTAAATGCGAGGAGTGTGAAAGGAGGCGTGTTCGAGCTGGAGCAAAGGCGAGCCGAGCCGAAGCTTGATAACGAAAAGCCGCGCGGACTTGCAAAATCCGCGCGGCTGATTCGTTCGATTGATGCGTCGACTCCGACGCGGCGTGTTGAATAGGCGCTCCCTGCCTGTGGGGCGCCTTCTTTTTTCGCGCCCGTTGCGGGCGCGGCGGGGCAAGCTCAAGCCGGCAACGCGAAACTCGCAATCGCGTCGCGCAACACGCCGACCTGGTCCTTCAGCGAATGCGCGGCGGCCGCGGCCTGTTCGACCAGTGCCGCATTCTGCTGCGTGACCTGATCCATCTCGCCGACCGCGCGATTGACCTGTTCGATGCCCGCGCTCTGCTCGCGCGACGCGTGGCTGATTTCTTCAAGGATCTCGTTGACCCGCCGCACCGACTGCACGATCTCGCCCATCGTCGCGCCCGCGTTGGCGACCAGTGACGAGCCGGTCTCGACGGTATCGGTCGAGGTTTCGATCAGCGCCTTGATCTCCTTGGCGGCCGTCGCCGAGCGCTGCGCGAGGCTGCGCACTTCGGCCGCGACCACCGCGAAGCCACGGCCCTGTTCGCCGGCGCGAGCCGCCTCGACGGCGGCATTCAGCGCGAGGATATTGGTTTGGAACGCGATGCCGTCGATCACGCCGATGATGTCGCCGATCTGCCGCGAGCTCGCGGTGATCTCGCCCATCGTGCGCACCACGTCGTCGACCACGCGGCTGCCGCGCGTCGCGACGTTCGCTGCGTCGCTCGCGAGTTGCGCAGCCTGGGTCGCGCTGTCCGCGTTCTGCTTCACGTTCACCGTCATCTGATCCATGCTCGACGCGGTTTGCACGAGCGCCGCCGCCTGCTCCTCGGTGCGCTGCGACAGGTCGGTGTTGCCCGCTGCGATTTCGTTCGCGCCGACGTTGATGTTCTCGGTGCCCTGGCGCACGCGCGAGACCGTGTCGACGAGTCCCGCCTGCATCGTGCGCAGCGCATGCAGCAGGCTGCCGCTGTCGTGCGGCTCGATCGGCACCGGCGTCGCGAGGTTGCCTTGCGCCATCAACCGTGCGTGCTCGACGGCCACTTCGAGTTCGCCGCCGAGCGAGCGGCGGATGCTGCGCAGCACGATCAGCATCACGGCCGTTGAGAGCGCACCGAGCGTGACCGTGATCGCGAGCCAGCGCAGCAGGCTGCGGTAGAACGCGCTTTGCACGTCGTCCATGTACATGCCGGTCACGAGGTACCAGTCCCACGGCGCGAAGTGCATCGAGTAGCTGGTCTTCGCGACGGGCTGCTCGCTGCCGGGCTTGGCCCACAAATAATCGACGAAGCCGCCGCCGTCGTGATTGCCCGAGTTGACGATATCGACGAACAGATGATTGCCGGCCGGATCGGTGAACTGCGCTAGGTTCTTGCCGATCAGTTCGGGCTTGATCGGATGCATCAGCATGACCGGCTGCGAGTCGTTGATCGACAAATAGCCGTCCTTGCCGTAGCGCATCGCGCCGAGCGTCGCGAGCGCCTGCTTTTTCGCGTCGTCCTCGGACAGCGCATGCTGCTGGGAGAGCGAGTAGTAGTGGCCGACGACGTGGTTTGCCTCTTCGATCAACGAGCGCAATTGCTCGCGTCGGTCCGAGATCATCGATGCGCGGTTCTGCCACGCGCCGAACGCGCCGATCAGGATCAGGCCGACCCACAGAACGGCGATCATGGACGCCAGTTTTCGGTTCAGAGTCATAGCGATGGGAATAGGCGTTTTGGCCAGTAGGGTCCATTGAATTGCGGTCGGATGCCGCTCGCTGTGTTTACGGCGGGAAATGGCGTTGATCGAGGCAGGGAAAACCCGCTGTTCGACATCGCTATTCGTCCGATTGATAGGCGAATTTATTGAGCGTTTTAAGCGGCGTTCCATGCGCACAATTCGAAAAAGACTTTTGTGCATCATTCGCGAATCTGAATTAACTGGCGATTATCGGTAAATCTCAGCGATTGAAAAATGCGCGAGAAAATCGATATGAAAAATGCCTGCGCTGGCCTGCGTAAAACCTGCTGAACCCAATCCAGGAAGGCTCGCACCAACATCCCACAAAACGCCAATCAAATCCAAAAAATCCCGTTAAATGGTCACACATGCAAAAAACAACACATTTTTCCACTTAAGCGCAACCACGAAAGACCGCTGAGACCTTCAAAGACTCGTCATAAAAAATTCCGCTATAGTCGCCCTTTTCCGATTGCCAGCCTGGCATCGAAGAACGCCAATAAGCCCGCCACCAGGAGTCCCGAAGAGTGAATGCACGCGATCCCGCTTTCGTTTCCCAGTCCCGCAGCGCGCGCCTGCGCCAGATGCTCGTCAGCAGCGAACTCGAATTCATGATGGAGGCGCATAACGGCCTGTCCGCGCGCATCGTTCGCGAAGCTGGGTTCAAGGCGATCTGGGGCTCGGGCCTCGCGATCTCCGCGCAGTTCGGCGTGCGCGACAACAACGAGGCGAGCTGGACGCAGGTGGTCGATACGCTCGAATTCATGGCCGACGCGAGCGATCTGCCGATCCTGCTCGACGGCGACACCGGCTACGGCAACTTCAACAACGTGCGCCGCCTCGTGCGCAAGCTCGAACAGCGCGGCATCGCCGGCGTGTGCATCGAGGACAAGCAGTTTCCGAAGACCAACAGCTTCATCAACGGCGAGGCGCAGCCGCTTGCCGATATCGACGAATTCTGCGGCAAGATCAAGGCGGGCAAGGACTCGCAGAACGACGAGCATTTTTCGATCGTCGCACGCGTCGAGGCGCTGATCGCGGGCTGGGGCATGGACGAAGCGCTGCGCCGCGCGCAAGCGTACGCCCAAGCTGGTGCCGATGCGATCCTGATTCACAGCAAGCTGTCGCGCCCCGACGAGATTCTCGAATTCGCGCGCGAATGGGCCGGGCGCGCGCCGCTCGTGATCGTGCCGACCAAGTACTACAGCACGCCGACCGAGGTGTTCCGCGAAGCGGGCATCAGCACCGTGATCTGGGCGAACCATCTGATCCGCGCGGCGACCTCGGCGATGCAGGCCGTCGCGAAGGAAATCCATTCGAGCGAGACGCTCGTCAACGTCGAGGACAGCATCGCGGCCGTCAACGAAATCTTCCGTTTGCAGAACGCCGACGAATATTCGGAAGCCGAAGACCGCTATCTGTCGAGCGGCCGCGCGGCCGGCTCGGCCGTCGTGCTCGCCGCGAGCCGCGGCAAAGGCCTTGAAGCGGTGACCGGGGACCGTCCGAAGGTGATGCTGCCGATCGCCGGCAAACCGCTGCTGCGCGGGCTTGTCGACGCGTTCAAGAAGCAGGGCGTCAACGACATCACCGTGGTCGGCGGCTATCGCGCCGACGCGATCGATACCGCGGGCATCCGCCTCGTGGTCAACGAGCAGCACGCGCAGACCGGCGAGCTTGCCTCGCTCGCGTGCGCACTCGACCACCTGACCGGCGACACGGTCATTTCGTACGGCGACCTGCTGTTTCGCAGCTACATCCTGCGCGATCTGGTGGAAAGCGAGGCCGCGTTCAGCGTGGTCGTCGATTCGTCGCTGATCGATGCGGAGAACGCGAGCGTGCGCGATTTCGCGTGGTGCTCGGCCGCCGACGACCGCGGTCTGTTCGGCAACAAGATCGTGCTGCGGCATGTCGCGAGCGGGCGGGAGCAGTCGTCGGCGGCGGGCGTCGCCCCAGTGCCGCATGGCCGCTGGGTGGGTCTGCTGAACGTGCGCGGCGCGGGTCGCGAGCGCCTGCGGGCGGTCATGCGCGAGTTGCGCACGCGCGACGATTTCGCGTCGCTCGACATGCCCGCGCTGCTGAACGCGTTGATCGAAGCGGGCGAGTCGATCGAGGTGCAATACGTGCACGGCCACTGGCGCGGCGTCAACGATCTCGACGATTTCCGCCTCGCGGGCGACTTCGCGCACGCGCAGGCGCCGTTCGCGACGGCCGTCGGCGGCGGGGCGACGACGAACGATGCACACGGAGGCGCGCAATGATCGAAGCAGCACAGTTCGTCGAGGCGGCGCGCGAGCGCGGTTTCGACTGGTACGCGGGCGTGCCGTGCTCGTATCTGACGCCGTTCATCAACTACGTGCTGCAGGACGAATCGCTGCGCTATGTGTCGGCTGCCAACGAGGGCGACGCGGTCGCGCTGATCGCCGGCGTTACGCTCGGCGCGAAAAACGGCCGGCGCGGCATCACGATGATGCAGAACTCCGGGCTCGGCAACGCGGTAAGCCCGCTGACGTCGCTGACGTGGACCTTCCGCCTGCCGCAACTGCTGATCGTCACGTGGCGCGGCCAGCCCGGCGTCGCCGACGAGCCGCAGCACGCGCTGATGGGCCCGATCACGCCGGCGATGCTCGACACGATGGAAATTCCGTGGGAGACGTTCCCGACCGAGGCCGACGCGATCGGTCCGGCGCTCGATCGCGCGATCGCGCACATGGATGCAACCGGCCGTCCGTACGCGCTCGTGATGCAGAAGGGCAGCGTTGCGCCGTACGAACTGAGGGACGGCGGCGCGCCCAGGCGGCGCACGCCGGTCGAGCCTCGCGCGCGGTTCCGCGACAGCGCCGCGAACGAACTCGCGACGCGCCACGACGCGCTGCAAAAGGTGATCGCGCATACGCCGCTCGACTCGACGGTGGTGCTCGCGTCGACCGGCTTTTGCGGCCGCGAACTCTATGCGATCGACGATCGCGCGAACCAGCTATACATGGTCGGCTCGATGGGCTGCGTGACGCCGTTCGCGCTCGGCCTCGCGCTCGCGCGCCCCGATCTGCGCGTGGTCGCGCTCGACGGCGACGGCGCCGCACTGATGCGCATGGGCGTGTTCGCGACGCTCGGCGCGTACGGCCCGTCGAACCTCACGCACGTGCTGCTCGATAACGGCGCGCACGACTCGACCGGCGGCCAGGCGACGGTATCGTCGCAGGTGTCGTTCGCGGGCGTGGCGGCCGCGTGCGGTTACGCGTCGGCGGTGGAGAGCGACGATCCTGCGATCATCGACGAGCTGTTCTCGGCGCCGCCGCTCGACGGGCCGCGCTTCGCGCGCCTGACGATCCGCCGCGGCACGCCCGACGGCCTGCCGCGCCCGACCATTACGCCGCCCGATGTGAAGACGCGCCTGATGCGCCACATCGGCGCGATCTGAACCCAACGCCAACAGGAGCGCCCATGCTGCTGCTCAACCCCGGCCCGGTGACGCTCACCGAACGTGTCCGCAACAGCCTGTTGCAGACGGATCTGTGCCATCGCGAGAGCGAGTTTTTCGATCTCCAGGAAGAGGCGCGCACGCGTCTCGTCGACGTGTACGAGCTCGACCCGAACGAATGGCAGGCAGTACTGATGACCGGCTCCGGCACGGCCGCGGTCGAAAGCATGACGGCCGCGCTGGTGCCGCACAACGGCAAACTGCTGGTCGTCGAAAACGGTGTGTACGGCGAGCGTATCGCGCAGATCGCCGCGCAATACGGCATCGCGCACGAAGCGCTGAAGCACGACTGGATGGACGCGCCCGATCTGGCGAAGATCGCCGAACGGCTCGACGCCGACAAGTCGTTCACGCACGTCGCGGTGATTCATCATGAAACGACCACCGGCCGTCTGAACGACATCGCGGCGCTCGGCGCCTTGTGTCGCGAGCGCGGCCTGCGTCTGCTGGTGGACGGTGTCAGCAGCTTCGGCGCCGAAACGATCGATTTCGCGGACGCGAGCCTCGACGCGCTCGCCGCGACCGCCAACAAGTGCCTGCATGGCGTGCCGGGCGCGTCGTTCGTGCTGGTGCGGCGCGCGGCGCTCGCACGCGCGGCGAGCCGCACCTACTACCTCGATCTCGCGCGGCTCGCGCGTTTGCAGGATCAGCGCAACACGCCGTTTACGCCGTCGGTGCACGCATATTACGCGCTGGTCGAGGCGCTGCGTGAGCTCGCCGACGAAGGCGGCTGGCGCGCGCGTCACGCGCGCTATGCGGCGCTTGCCGAGCAGGTGCGCGCTGGGCTGGCGGCGCGCGGCATCGACAGTGTGTTGCCGGCCGGGCAGTCGTCGGTGGTGTTGCGCGCGTACCGCTTGCCCAACGGTATCGCGTATCCGCAACTGCACGACGCGCTGAAGGCGCGCGGCTTCGTGATCTATGCAGGACAGGGCGGGCTGTCGGCGGAGCTGTTCCGCATCTCGACGATGGGCAACATTCACGCGGCCGATATCGACCGCCTGCTGCAGGGCTTCAGCGACTTGATGCGCTGACGCTGCGCCGAGCGGCGCGCCGCGACCGCGCCGCTCGCGGCTCCCTTACACCGGATCCTTGTCCGGCGGCCCGTCAGGCCGCTGCGGCTCCTCGACATGATGCCCCGGCGACGGCGGCACGAGCGGGTCGGCTTCCGGGTCGCGGTTCGGATCGGCGTTCGGGTCGGGAATCGGGCTGGTGTGCATGTCGTCGCTCATTGCGTCACCCTTGCGGTTGAAATGCGCGGGTCCGGCGCAAGCGGCTTGATACCGCCGATGTGTGCCGCCGCGTCGGCTATCTGTCTTCAAGCGTAGGCGCTCGCCGCGCTTCCTGCTCGCTCCTTTTTGCTATTTCTTCGCGCGTTTGCGGCCGACGCTGAGCTGCCAGTAGCGCTCGGTCGCGAACACGTCGTCGTAGTTGCCGGCGCCGAACGCCCGCAACTGGCTCGCGTACGCGTTGACCGCTTCGCGTTTCAGATGCGCGCGGCGCTGCACGTCGATCGTGTGGCCCGCGCTCGGCGTTGCCGGCGTCGCGACGATGCCGCGCTGCGCGAGATCGGCGAGTCGCGCCTGCACCGCGCCCGGCGTGAGCCGGTGAATCGCTTCTTCGTAACCGAACCAGTCCAGATGCGTGAGCCGCGGCAGGATCTCGCAGCACGCTTCGAATACCCGCGCGTGATCGTCGTGATGCAGGCCAAGCGGCATCAGCAGCGTGTTCACGGTCGTGCGGTAAATCGTTTCCTCCAGCGCCGCGGCCATCTGGCTGATCGACGGCGAGTCGGCGTACTGGCTGTCGCGAAACGGCATACGCAGCGGGATCGCGTCGAGCACTTCGAGCGCGCGGTTGTCTTCGATCGTGCGTTCACGGACCGCTTCATGGGCGTTCGCGAAGCCCGCTTTTTCGTCCCACTCCGTGTGCATGTCGTGTTCGGGCGGCGCGGCGAACACGGTGCAGACAGCGGCATCGGGATGGGCGGCGAGCAAGGCGCCGCAACTGAAGACGGCGTCGTCGAAATGGGGCGAGACGATGAAAAGGCGTGGAGTGGTTTCGCTCATGGGCTTGCGTGTGGGGATTCGAGGCGTGACGGATGAGGCATCGAGGCTGCCGGTCGTCAAGGCGCCGCGTGCGCAAAAAACGTGACGTCACCTCAGCTTAGGCGCAATTGGCGCGGCTTGCGCGCGAAACTTGCGGGGCGCAAAGCGCGTGCCTGAAAGACCGCGGATCGAACTTTCGATCCGTCCATCCAGTGACGGTCGTGGCTTTCCGGCTCGTCGCGCGCCGCCGGCAGGGGCCCTTGAAGCGCACGTTTTTTGTGTACTTCGCGAATTCTCCGAACACGAGTCCTTATAGCGACGCTCGCTCCAGAAACTTTCTGATCTCGAGAGAATAGGCGCCTGGGTGCGAAAACCTGAACATGTGACCGGTGCGCGGCATGACGACTTCCTGCGAACCCTTGATGCCGTTCAGCAGGACCCCCGCGGCTTCTTTGCCGATCAGCCTGTCTTCCTCGGGAGTCAGGATCAGCGTGGGGACGTCGATCCTCTTCAGCAAGGCCGTATAGTCCGTCTTCTCGATCGAGCGGATGCGATTGACGTAGGCCTTATGCGACGTCTCCCTGATGAAGAAGTCGCGGCTCTTTCTGGTTGACCAGGGTATCTCTCCCTCCGCGTCAAACGACGAAGCCAACTGCGCTGCGTGGAAGGAAAGAGTTAGCTGTCGATAAAAGAGTCCGGGGAAGAACGGTGCAAGCGCCGCCAGCGTCTTGAGCAAGGGCGAAGCGATCGGGCTCCTGGCAAAACCACCAGAGAGCACGAGGCCTTTCAGGCCCTTCGGCTGCCGCGTCGCAACCGCGATCGAGCAGACCGCGCCATACGAATCGCCAACCAACACATAGCTCTCGAGGTCCTTCACCTGGTCAGCGATGAAGTCAGCCAACGTTTCCAGCTCGCACACGTCATCCGGCAAACGAAGTGTACGCATCGGGCGACCCTGCAAGCAGGTCAACTGGTTGAGCTGCCACGGAGCTCCTGCGAAGCAAGGGATCATGACCAGGGTGGGGTCTGTTCTCATGGGGTACTCCGAGCGGTTGAATAATCGACAACCGAACTCTATGTGGCCCGAGGTATTCGATCCAATGGCATTTACACAGCATGTCGATGCACGAGATTCATGGCCTCCATGTCGCTGCAACCGCGGCAAGCCCCTGCCGATGTTCAGTGGGCGATCATCATGTTGGTAATCCACTGAACGGCGGGTTCGTTGGCGCGCCCTCGGGCTCGAATCACAAGCACCTCCCAGCTCGGTAACGCCAGGGGGAGCTCGAAAAGACTCAGTTGCGCGGGATCCTGCATCCGGAGTGCGACCCGCTCGGCGATAACCGCAATCGATTGCGAAGCGCCGACCATGAAAGGAGCAGCCAGAAAGCTGGGGCAAGTCGCGCTCACCTTGCGGGTACGACCGACGGCCTCCAGCGCATCGTCGACAGCGCCTCGCGTATCGCCGCGCGGCGAGACCAGAATGTGCGGCAGCCGAGCGAAGTCATCCAGTTCCATGTGCAGCTTCTTGCCTCGCTTGACCAGAGCCGGGTGCCCCTTGCGCGCAATGCCGACGAAACGCTCCGTGTGGACAAGCTGGCAATCGAAACGCTGCGGGATCTGGGCAAAGGAGCCGGACCCTAGCACGATGTCGAGATCGCCGGCGTCCAACATGCGCAGCGCGGATTCGCTATCGGCCGGCCTGAGCCTCAGCACGACACCCGGCGCAGCGGCCTGGACCCCGGCCAGAACGGGGGCGATGACGGTCAATATGGCGTGATCAGTGGCTGCCACCGAGAGCATCGCTTGCACGCGAGCTGGATCGAACGGGCCACGTGGACTGGCGACGAGCCTGACCGACTCGAGCACCGCCGCCACTCGCGGCATTAATTCGATGGCCAGCGGCGTCGGCTCGATCCCGCGGGGGTGACGAATGAACAGCTGATCAGCAAAGGCAGTACGCAGCCTCGATAAGGCGTGGCTGGTGGCGGACTGGGACAAATGCAGTCGTTCGGCGGCGCGGCCGACGTGCCTTTCGGTCCAAAGTGCCTCAAGTACAACGAGCAGGTTGAGATCGAAACGCGTCAAATCCAGGGGCTTCATGCCGTATCAGTGTTCCTTTCCTTGTCCGGCAAGATTCTCGATGTCGACCGGCTGCGGGCAGCCAGTCTCGGCGAGGCTGATGTTGGCGGCTAGAGCGTGCGCAAATCGTCCGGCGTGTCCACGTCGCGCAGAATGCCGGGATCGTCGACGTCGATGCGCGTCAGCGCGTGTGACCTGAGCAGTGCTTTCGCGCCGGTGTCGCCGTCCAGCGCGAGTAGCGCGTCGCGATGCTCGTTGCCGAAGCCGACCGGATGGCCGCGCTGGCCGTCGTAGAACGGCGCGACGAGCGGCGCGCCGTTGTCGAGCGCGCGGGCTACCGCTTCGATCGTCGGAACCGCAATGCGCGGCATATCGGCGAGCGCGACGATCCAGCCCTCGGCGTCGTCGCTCGCTTCGATACCGGCGGCGAGGCTCGCGCCCATGCCGCGCTCGGCGCTCGCCGCAAACACGACATCACAGCCGGCATCGTTCAGCGCGCGGGCGAGCGCGTCGGAGCCCGGCCGCACGACAGCGAGCACCCGCGTCACGACCCGCAGCAGCCGATGCGCGGCTTCATGCGCAACCGGCTTGCCGTCGGGCATACGTGCGAGCAGTTTGTTGTGCAGCCCGTGCGGATCGAAGCGCGAGCCGAGACCGGCGGCGAGCAACACACCAGTGGCGAGCGAGGCGTAGGCCATCGGCGGATACCGGTAGACAGGAATGCCCCCGATTGTGCGATGCAACGGGGCGCGAAGCAAGCGGCAAGGCACGCCCGATGGAAGCCGCCCGCCGCTTTCGCTTTCACTCCAATTCCGGCACTGCCGCCGGTTCAGGTCCGCACCACCTTGTCCAGCGTGATCGGCAGATCGCGCACCCGCACCCCGGTCGCGTTGTACACCGCGTTCGCGATCGCGGCCACCACGGCCGTGATGCCGATCTCGCCGATACCGCGCACGCCGAGCGAGTTGATATAAGGATCGGGCCGGTCGATGAAGGTGATGTCGAGCGTGCCGATATCGGCATTCGCCGGCACGTGATACTCGGCGAGGTTCGCGTTCGTGAAGCGTCCGAAGCGCGCATCGAGCGTGCTTTCCTCCTGCAGCGCCGCGCCGATGCCCCATACGATGCCGCCCATCATCTGGCTGCGCGCGGTCTTCTGGTTCAGCACGCGGCCGACGTCGTACACCGCGACCACGCGCGGCACGCGGATCGTGCCGAGCTCGGCATCGACGTGGACCTCGACGAACACCGCGCCGAACGAGTGGAACGAGTACTTCTGCTTCTCGTCGCCGGGCTTCACGGTCGCGCTCGCCTCGATCGGCTTGCCGCCCGCGCGCGCGATGATCGCCGCGGCCGGATCGCGCTTGCCCGGTTGCGAGCGGCTCACGACCCAGCCGCTTGCGACGGTGACGTCATCGAGCGGCAGGCCATGCACGGGCGACGCCGCATCGGCAAGCGCCAGCGCGATCAGCTGGCTGCGCGCCTGGCTCGCCGCGTCGCGCACCGCAGGCGATACGCTCGCCGCCGACTGCGAACCGCCCGAGCCCGGCGCGCGCGGCAGCGACGAATCGCCGAGCGCGAAGTGGATCTGCTCGGGCGCGAAGCCGAGCGCATCGGCGGCGACCTGGGTCATCACCGTATAGGTGCCGGTGCCGATGTCCTGCGTGCCCGATGCGACCACCGCGGTGCCGTCCGGCAGAATCTGCGCAAGCGCCGACGCCTCGCTGCGGTTGGCCGGATAGGTCGCGGTCGCCATGCCCATGCCGATCAGCGTGTTGCCGTCGCGTCTCGAACGGGGCGCGTGCGGGCGGCGCGACCAGCCGAACTTCTCGGCGCCGACCTGATAGCACTCGCGCAGCGACTTGCCCGACCACGGCTTGTGCTCCTGCGGATCGCTGTCCGCGTAGTTCTTCAGGCGCAGCGCGAGCGGGTCCATCTTCAGCGCGACGGCGAGTTCGTCCATCGCCGATTCGAGCGCGAACGAGCCGGTGGTTTCTCCGGGTGCGCGCATGAAGGTCGGCGTGCCGACATTGAGTTGCACGAGCCGGTGCGTCGTTATCTGGTTGGGCACCGCGTACAGCATGCGCGTGACCATGCAGCAGGTCTCGGTCCAGTCTTCGATCATCGACGTGTTCGAGATGCTGTCGTGACGCATCGCGCTCAGCGTGCCGTCATGCCGCGCGGCGATCACGAAGTGCTGCTCGGTGCGCGGCCGCGCGCCGACCGGGCCGAACATCTGCGGGCGGTCGAGCGCGAGCCGCACGGGCCGCCCGGTTTGCCGCGCGGCCATCGCGCACAGCGACACGTGCGACCACGACGAGCCCTTGCAGCCGAAGCCGCCGCCGATCAGCGGCGAGATCACGCGCACGTCGGACACAGGGATGGCGAACGTCTTCGCGAGCACCTGCGCGGCGCCGCTCACGCCCTGCGTCGAGTCGTAGACCGTCAACTGCGGGCCGTCCCATTGCGCCATCGTTGCGTGGGGCTCCATCGGGTTGTGGTGCTCGATCGGCGTCGTATAGGTCGCTTCGATATGCACGTCGCCGCTTTGCATGCCGTCTTCGAAGCTGCCGCGCTGCGTGTCGGTCTGGCGGCCCTGCGGCTTGTCCGGCGCATGCGCGTGCGCCTTCGCCTGCTCGAAGTCGAGCGCCGCGGCGCCCGGCTGATAGGCGATGCGCAGCTGGCGAGCGGCATCGGCCGCATGTTCGAGCGTATCGGCGACGACCACCGCGACCGGCTCGTTGCTGTAGTGCACTTCGTTATCCTGCAGAAGCGACAGATGCCGGCCGGCCGGCGGCGCGAGCGCGGGCCGGCCGCCATTCGGCAGGCGCGGCGCGTTCTGGTAGGTCATCACGAGCAGCACGCCGGGCACGGCCTCGGCGCGGCTCGCATCGATCGACGCGATCGTGCCGGCCGCGATCGTGCTCGTCACGAGCACCGCATGCGCGAGGCGCGCCCCGGGGAATTCGGCTGCATAACGCGCGTCGCCGGTCACCTTCAGCAGTCCGTCGACGCGATCGAGCGGTTGTCCGATCAGATTCATGCGATACCTCCGGCGTTGCCGGCTGCCTGATTGACCGCACGCACGATCGCGCGCTGCGCGAGCTGCACCTTGAAGGCGTTGTCGTGGCGCGGCTGCGCGCCGCTCAACGCGGCCGCGGCGGCGTTCTTCAGCGTGGCCTGGCTGAGCGGCTGGCCGCTCAGCATCTGCTCGGCCACGTTCGCGCGCCATGGTTTATGCGCGACGCCGCCGAGCGCGATGCGCGCGCTCTGAACACGCTCGCCGTCCATCTGCAACGCGGCCGCGACCGATACGAGCGCGAACGCGTAGCTCGCGCGGTCACGCACCTTCAGATAGTGCGAATGCGCGCTGAACAGCGGCGGCGGCAGATCGACCGCGGTGATCAGCTCACCGGCCTGCAAGGTGGTATCGACATCGGGCCGCTCGCCCGGCAGCCGATGGAAATCGGCGAACGCGATCGTGCGCTCGCCCTTGGGACCGCTCACGCGCACCAGCGCATCGAGCGCGGCCAGCGCGACGCTCATATCCGACGGGTTGACCGCAATGCATTGCGGGCTCGCGCCGAGGATCGCATGCGCGCGGTTATGGCCGTCGAGCGCCGCGCAGCCGCTGCCGGGCAGGCGCTTGTTGCACTGCGTGAACGCGGTGTCGTAGAAGTAGCCGCAGCGGGTGCGTTGCAGCAGATTGCCGCCGACCGTCGCCATGTTGCGCAACTGCGCCGACGCGCCCGCGAGCAGCGCTTGCGACAGCAGCGGGTACTGCTCGCGCACCAGCGCGTGATTGGCCGCGTCGCTGTTGCGCACCAGCGCGCCGATGCGGATGCCGCCGCCGGCCAGCGTCGTCACCGAGTCGAGGCCGCCGATGTGCGTGATATCGATGAGCCGCACCGGCCGCGCGACGCCGCCCTTCATCAGATCGAGCAGGTTCGTGCCGCCGCCGATGAATACCGCGCCCGGCTGTTGCGCGGCGCGCACCGCGCTGGCGACGTCGCCGGCGCGTTCGTAGGAGATCGCATCCATGTCGGTCTCCGTCAGGCGTTGTCGTGCGCGGCGCGGACCGCGGCGACGATGTTCACGTACGCCCCGCAGCGGCAGATGTTGCCGCTCATGCGTTCGCGGATTTCGTCGTCGGTGAGCGCGGCGGGACGCGCGCGCACGTCGGCGGTCACGGTGCTCGCCGTGCCGTTGCGGAATTCGCCGAGCAGGGCGGTCGCCGAGCACAACTGCCCGGGCGTACAGTAGCCGCACTGGAACGCATCGTGTTCGATGAACGCGGCCTGCACCGGACTCAACGCGCCGTTGCTCGCGAGTCCTTCGACGGTCGTGATGTTCTCGCCTTCGTGCATGACCGCGAGCGTCAGACACGAGTTGATGCGGCGGCCGTCGACGAGCACCGTGCAGGCGCCGCATTGACCGCGGTCGCAGCCTTTCTTCGTGCCCATCAGACCCGCGTATTCGCGCAACGCGTCGAGGAGCGTCACGCGCGGTTCGAGCTGCAGCGTGTACGCGCGGCCGTTGACGGTCAACGTGACGGGGCGCGGCGGCACCACGGGGTTGCTTGGCGGCGCGGGTGAGGCGGGCGCCGGCGCTTGCGTTTGCGCGCGCAGATGCGGCGCCGCACCGATCGTCGCGGCGGCCGCCGCCGATTGCAGGAAGCGACGTCGTGACAGTTGGGAAGGCGTGGTGGTGGGCTCGGCGGTGGACTCTGATGCGGGGGCGTCCCCGCAATGCTGACATTCTGCAGGCATGGTCATGACGATCTGTTGACTCCACTGAAAGGTCAATGCAGGCCGACGACGCGTCGATGTCCAACGCATCGCGTTGAAACAAAACTATTGCGCAGCAATTTGAATGCCGTTGCAGCTAACACGGTATTAAAAACTCGCTGCAAGCGCAAAGCCGATCTGCGCAATAAAGGCAGGCCAATATGCGCAATGACCGCGATGGAGCCCGGCTGGAGCCGCGCAAACACGGGCAAAAGTTGCACGTTGCAACGGGGAAAATGCGAAATCGACCTCCGGGCTCAACGCGCCCGGCAGGCTGCGAGGATGCCTCGCAGCAAATCGATCGGCGGCGGCGGACATCCGGGGATCGTCAGACTTACGGGTAGCTTCACCGCAGATGTCGACAGGTTTGAACTGGATGGAAAATGTCCGCTTTGCGGGTGATAAATTTGGAACTGGCCAACCGGGCCAAAATGGAGTCGATGCTATGAGCAAAACCGATCGGGGATAACACCCTGATTGCCGCGTGTTCGCGGGCGACCGAGTATCGCGACGTCGCGGAGCAATAGGCGAGGGAGGGATGATCATGGCGAAGCTGCGCATTGCGACGTTCAACATCAACGGTATCCGCTCGCGGCAGGCGGCGCTATTGCACTGGCTCGAGCGCGAGGCGCCGGACGTCGTGTGCCTGCAGGAACTGAAGGCGGTGGATAGCGCATTTCCAGTCGACGCATTGCGCGACGCCGGTTATGGCGCCGTGTGGCAAGGCCAGAGCGCATGGAACGGTGTGGCGATTCTGGCCAAAGGCGACGCACCGCTCGAACGTCGGCGCGGTCTGCCCGGTTTCGAAGACGACACGCATAGCCGTTACATCGAGGCCGCGGTCGGCGGCGTGCTGATCGTGTGTTTGTACCTGCCGAACGGCAATCCGCAGCCCGGCCCCAAGTTCGACACAAGCTCGCGTGGTTCGATCATCTGATCGCGCATGCGGCGCAGCTCTACCAGAGCGGCCACCCGGTCGTGATCGCTGGGGACTTCAACGTCGTGCCGACCGACGAAGACATCTACAACCCGCGCTCGTGGCTAAAGGACGCGCTGCTGCAGCCGGAGAGCCGCGAGCGTTATCGCAGGCTGCTCGCGCAAGGCTGGACCGATGCGCTGCGCACGCATTTCGGCGACGAACGCGTGTACACGTTCTGGGATTATTTCCGCCGTCATTGGGATACGAATTCGGGGCTGCGCATCGATCATCTGCTGCTGAGCGCCGACCTCGCGCCGCGCCTGCGCGATGCGGGCGTCGACCGTTGGGTGCGCGGCGAACCGCATGCCAGCGACCACGCGCCGACGTGGATCGAACTGGAAATGGGCGCCGGCCGCAAGAAGAAGAGCGGCTAGTGAAGCGGCGGGCGATCCGCTTGCGGCGGATCGCCCGCTTTGGCGCGACTGCTGCGCCCTGTTGATCGGCGCCTATGATCCGGCGCCGTGCCTGCTTCAGTCGTAGTCGCGACCGCCGCGCGACCACAGCGCGCCCATCACGAACCCGGCGAGAGCAACCACGGCCAGCGTCGTGAACGGGTTTTCGGCCGTCGTATCGCGCACGAGGCTCGTCGTATTCGCGCATAACTGCTGCGCCTTGCCGCTCAATTCGCGCGCCTTGCCCGCCACCTGCGCGCTGGTGTCGCCGACGGCATCGCCGACCGCGCTTTGCACCTTGCCCGCGACTTCCTTTACCGCGCCTGCCGCTGAATTCGTATCCATATGCATCGCTCCTGTTGTCATATTTACGTGCGGACCCGCTGCAATTGCAACGCGCTCGCACAAGGGCGCCGCGCAAGCCGTGCCAGTGCGGCGTGAGCCTGCGTCAGTGACGAAAGGCGCGCAAGAAGTGCGCCCGGCGACGGGACGCCATGCATCCGGCCAAACGGGACGTGCTCGAACATCATCGTCGACGCCCGAAATTGATGCCGACGAACACGGCCAGCAGCATCAGAAAACCGCCGAACAGCAGCGCGGCATTGACGAGCACCTGGCGCAGCCCGAGCGTTTCGACGTCGATGAACGGATACGGATAAAAATCCGACAGGCTGCCGCGCCAGAACGTGATGCCGAGATAGGCGAGCGGATAGACGAGCCACAGCGGAGCGTGGCGCAACCGCAGATGAAAACGCGGCACGAACAGCACCCAGTAGAGCGCGGCGAGCATCGGCAGCACGCTGTGCAGCGACTCGTTGAGCAGGCGCCGGTACGGCGACAGCGGCCACAGTCCGCGCAACAGCAGGTTGTACGCGAGGCCGACGAACACGATGTACGCGACCACCGCGGTCACGACCGTGGGCTGCCGGAAAAAGCGCACGAGCGGCGAGCGATGCTTCCACAGCACGATGCAGGTGAAGCAGAGCGCACTGGCGAGCACCGTCAGATTGGTCAGGTAGCTGCTCATGCGCGCGAGCGCGTCGAACACGGTGAGCCCGCGCGCGAGCGAGCGATCGATCGTGAGGTCGGCTTGCGCGAGGATCGCCATCCACGCGATCAGCGCAATGACCGCCGCCAACGTCAGCGACGACACACTGGGCGTATGCAGCGGCAGCTCGGGCTCGCGCTGCGGAGCGAGGGTAGGGCGCATGCGCTCGATTCTACGCGCGGTGCGCGCGCGGCTGCATGGGCTTTCGCGCCCACGCGCGCCGGCGTTGGCAAAATACTACGGCGTACTACGCGAGCTACTGGCTGGCTGTACTGGCTGGCTGTCAAGCGGGTTGCAAGCTCGCCGCCACGGCTGCAAGCGCCGCGCTCACTGGCGGCGATTCATCGTGTGTTTCGACCCGTTATGATCGCGGCTGCAGCCCTCGATGTTAACGACGCCGTGCGCGGCAAGCAGTCTCTGTCAGCGCCGGCTCAAGACTCGCCAAACGGAGAGAAAGCATGAAAGCCAGCACCATTGCCGAACGGGAAGCTCGCGGCCGCGCCGCGCGCGAGCATTCGAAACGCTCGAGTCACCGGGCGGTCGGCGAGTTGCACCGCGATCCGATCGAGCTGCTGAAACAGAGCAGCGCGGAGCGCGTCGAGAATCTGGTGCCGCTGCGCTATGGGCGCATGGCTGCCTCGCCGTTCTCGTTCTTTCGAGGCAGCGCGATTCTGCAGGCGCACGATCTGAGCAAGGTGCACGACACCGGCCTCACCATGCCGATCTGCGGCGACGGCCATCTGATGAATTTCGGCGGCTTCGCAACGCCCGAGCGGCAACTGGTCTTCGACCTGAGCGACTTCGACGAAGTCTCGATCGGCCCGTTCGAATGGGACCTGAAACGCCTGTGCGCGAGCCTCGTCGTGGCCGCGCGCCAGATGCGCCTGAGCCGCGGCACCGCCGAGAGTCTGGTGATGACCGCGGTCGGCTCGTATCGCGATCGTGTCGCGCAATATGCGCAGTTCGGCGCGCTCGACCTGTGGTACGACCGCATCACGTTCGACCGCATGGCCGAGATCGCACTGACGCCCGAGCGTCGGCGCGCGGTGCGGCGCGGCATGGAGAAGGCCGCGAGCCGCACGCATGAAAGCCTGCTCGAAAAAATGGCCTCGTTCGACGGCAATCGTTGGACCATCCACGATGCGCCGCCCGCGCTGTTTCACGTGCACGGTGCGAACACGTTGTTGACGGCCGAGGAAACCGAAACCTACCGGACCGGCAACGTCGACAAGATGGTCGAGCAAGTATGGGACGAGTACCGCAAGACGATGTCGCACGATCGGCGCGAACTGCTGGATCAGTTCACGAGGCACGACGTCGTGTTCAAGGCGGTCGGCGTCGGCAGCGTCGGCACGCGTTGTCTGGTCGTGCTGCTCGTCGATCACATGGGCAAGCCGTTGTTCCTGCAATTGAAGGAGGCGCGGCCGTCGGTCATCGCGCAGTTCTACAGGTCGCCGGCGGTCAAGCATCAGGGCGAGCGCGTCGTGCAAGGACAGCGGCTGCTGCAGGCCGCGAGCGACGTCTTCCTCGGCTGGGGGACCGGGCCGCTCGGGCGGCATTTCTATTTCCGCCAACTGCGCGACATGAAGCTGTCCGCGAATATCGAGCTGTTCGACAGCGATCTGCTCGACGGCTATGCGCGGCTATGCGGCTGGATCATGGCGCGCGCGCATGCGAAGGCGAGCGGCGAGGCGATCGAGATCAGCGCGTACATCGGCCGCGGCGACCAATTCGGCGAAGCGCTGAGCGGCTACGCGAGCGCCTACGCGGATCAGGTCGAGCGCGACTACGACGTGTTCATCAAAGCGTGCCGCGACGGCAAGCTCGAAGCGCGCACCGACGAGGACATGGCGGCGGATTTCCGTGTGTAGCGCTGCGTGCGCGTGGTGTCGCTTCGCGCGCACCGTCACGCATCGGCGCGCGCTTCGCGCAGCGTGACGAAACGCAGATGGCGCTCGCGCGCCGCTTCGATCACGCTCGGCAGCACCGCGAGAATCAGCGGCTGGCCTTCGATCGTCAGCGCGGCGTTGCCATCGTGCAGCAACAGGATGTCGCGCGCGGCGAGACCATCGAGCAGCCGCCGCGCAACCACGTGAGGGTCACGCTCGCGCGTATCGTAGCCGCGCCGTGTCCAGGCCGCGAGACGCAGGTCGAGCTTGCGCAGCACCGGCTCCAGGAAGAGGTTGCGCAGGCCGGCGGGCGCGCGGAAAAACATCGGCCGCGCGCCGCTGACGGTTTCGAGCGTGCGTTGCGCGGCGGCGATCTCGCGCGTCAACGCGCGCGGAAACGTGACCGAAAACGTATGCACGTGCACCTGCGAGTGATTTTCGAGCCCATGCCCACGCGCGACGATCTCGCGCGCGAGTTGCGGATAACGCTCCACCTTCGCGCCGATGCAGAAGAACGTCGCGCGCACGTCGAACGCGTCGAGCAGATCGAGCACTTGCGGCGTGACGGCGGGATCGGGACCGTCGTCGATGGTCAGCGCGATTGCATCCGCGTTGCGCGGGTTCGCGGGCAGGCGGGTCCAGTTGGGCCCGAGCAGGGTGGTGCGCGGCAATAGTCCGGCGATCGTGAACAGCGCGTGGTTCGCGACGATCGTGGCGAGCCACCATGGCCACGCGGCCGGTGCGACAGCCACGCCGATCAGCACGATCACGTGCCAGCCGATCGTGCCGTTCAGCAGTGCGGAGTTGCGGCTACGCGGCCAGCGGCGCGGCGGATTCGGGCATTCATTCATCGAAGGTGCTTCCAGTACGCCTTCCTCCGTCCCGGGAAGGACGTGAGTCTTGCGCGATGCGCAACCGCGAACGATACCACTGTTGCGCTCGTCGACGAGCCGCGTTCGGCGGCCACGTACCCCGGTGAAAGCGCCGTGAAAGACGTCGCGCGGTTTGCGATCGCCGATTCGCTGTTGTATGGTGCGGGGCGAAAAGAGTCGCGCGTGTCGATGGCGATCGGACCGATCGCCGCAACAAGCTCGCGTCGCTACCCAACACAACAGGAGATGCGTGATGTCGGAAACAGGAAACGGGAAAGTGGTGCTGGTGACGGGCGCGGGCAGCGGCATCGGCCGCGCGTGCGCACTGACGCTCGCGCAGCACGGCTATAGCGTGGTGCTCGCCGGCCGCCGCCAGGCCGCGCTCGACGCGGTCGCGCAGGAAGCGCGGGCGCTGCGCGGCGACGCGCTCGCGGTTGCGTGCGACGTGACCGACGCCGACAGCGTCGCCGCGCTTTTCGACACGATCCGCGCGCGCTTCGGCCGGCTCGACCTGCTGTTCAACAACGCGGGACGCAACGGCTCGCCCGTCGATCTCGACGAAGTGAGCATCGACGAATGGCGTTCCATCGTCGATACCAATCTGAACGGCGTGTTCCTGTGCACGCGCGCGGCGTTCGGCCTGATGAAGACGCAGAATCCGCGCGGTGGCCGCATCATCAACAACGGCTCGATCTCCGCGCATGCGCCGCGTCCGAACAGCGCCGCGTACACGGCGACCAAGCACGCGATTACCGGACTCACGAAGGCGGTGTCGCTCGACGGCCGCAAATACGACATCGTGTGCGGTCAGATCGACATCGGCAACGCAGGGACCGAGATGGCCGCGCGAATGGCGCGCGGCGTGCCGCAAGCGAACGGCGAGATCGCGGTCGAGCCGCTGATGGACGTGCAGCACGTCGCCGACGCGGTGCTGCATATGGCGAGCCTGCCGCTGTCGGCGAACGTGCAGTTCATGACGATCATGGCGAGCAAGATGCCGTTCGTCGGGCGCGGCTGAGCGGCGCGCAGCACCGGCTCACAACGCCGGGGCGGGGAGCGGGGCGCGCGCGTTCAACTTATACTGGGCGCTCCGCCGTCTTTCCACGCAAAGCAAGCCGCCGTGCCCCGCGCCACACCCAGCGACGACCCGCCGCCGCAGCCGCCCGTGCGGCCCGATCTCGACGACTGCTGTCATAGCGGCTGCACGCAGTGTGTGTTCGATCTCTACGATGAAGCGCTGGAGCGCTACGAGCTCGCGCTGGCTGCGTGGCACAAGCGGCAGGCGCAGAAGGCGCGGCCAGCGCGGCGACCGGACACGCAGGGCGCGAAGTCGAAACCGCAAGCCGACGCGCGTCGCTCGACACCCACGCGCGGCAAACCGAGCCCTCGCCGCTGATTCGCGCACGAATTCGCGCCCGATCGTCCACCGTCTCCGTTATGACCGACCTTCAGCTCACGCCGACCGAATCTCTCACCGATCCGCACACGCTCGACGATCTGCATCGCTTCGTGCAGCGTCATCCGCGCCTGTTCGTGCTGACCGGCGCGGGCATCAGCACTGACTCCGGCATCCCCGGCTACCGGGACGACAACGGCGCATGGAAGCGCTCGCCGCCGATCACGCTGCAGGAGTTCCTTGGCACGCCGGCGATGCGTCAGCGCTACTGGGCGCGCAGCATGGTCGGCTGGCCGCTCGTCGCGCGCGCGCAGCCGAATGCCGCGCATGTCGCGCTCGCGCGGCTCGAAGCGGCCGGTCACGTGCCGACGCTGGTCACGCAGAACGTCGACGGCTTGCATCAGCGCGCGGGCAGCCGCGACGTGATCGAGCTGCATGGCGGCATCGACGGCGTCAGTTGTCTCGACTGCGGCATGCAGCACTCGCGCGCGGCGATCCAGCAGACGCTCGAAGCCGACAACCCCGCTCTGCTCGACGTCACGGCCGAAGCCGCCGCCGATGGCGACGCGCATCTCGAGTGGCACGATCTCGGCGGTTTTCGCGTGCCGGCATGCGTGAACTGCGGCGGGTTGCTGAAGCCGTCGGTGGTGTTCTTCGGCGAGAACGTGCCGAAGGCGCGCGTCGAAGCGGCGTCGCATGCGCTCGATGCGGCCGACGCCGTGCTCGTGGCCGGCTCGTCGCTGATGGTGTATTCCGGCTACCGCTTCTGCGTGTGGGCGCAGCGCCAGGGCAAGCCGATCGCGGCGATCAACCTCGGCCGCACGCGCGCCGATCCGCTGCTGTCGCTGAAGGTGGCCGCGCCGTGCGGCGATACCTTGAGCGCGCTCGCCGGTCTGCTGGCTGGCGATTGAGAATGAGTAGATCCCGTGGATCACCGTCAAAACCTGAGGAACACCCAGAGCCGACCATGACCGACTCCCGGCAACATTCGCCATCCGCCGAACGCAATCGCGAACCGATCCTCGCCGTGCTGCGCGAGGCCCTGCCGGCGAGCGGCCGCGTGCTCGAAATCGCGAGCGGCACCGGTGAGCACGCGATCTGCTTCGCCGGCGCGCTGCCCGGTCTCGACTGGCAGCCGAGCGATGCCGATGAGGAGGCGCGCGAGTCGATTGCGGCGTGGACCGCGCACGCGGGGCTCGCGAACGTGCGCGAGCCGCTCGCGCTCGACGTGCATCAGCCGGACTGGGGCGTCGATGCGCTCGACGCCGTCGTCTGCATCAACATGATCCACATCTCGCCGTGGAGCGCGGCGCAGGCACTTTTCGACGGCGCGGGGCGGCGCCTCGTCGACGGCGGCGTGCTCTATCTATACGGTCCTTACCGGCGCGGCGGCGCGCACACGGCGCCGAGCAACGCAGCGTTCGATCAATGGTTGAAGAGCCGCGATCCCGAATGGGGCGTGCGCGATATGGAAGCGGTCGTCGCGCTCGGCGACACGGCGGGGCTCACCTGCGAACGGGTGGTCGCGATGCCCGCGAACAACTTCAGCCTGGTGTTCACGAAGCGGGCAGGGTAGCGGGTGCACCGACGGGCCGGGCATTCGTCCACGCCTTGCGCCAAACCTCGGTCCGATCCCAAACCGAACCCGCCGCGCAAACGCCGACGCGCGCACAATACCTGTCGTCACGCGCAAACATGAGCACGACATGAGCACGACATGAGCACGAGCAACTGGCGTGCTTGCCCCCTCCCAAGCGGCAAGCGCGCATTTCTTTTATCCTTTTACCCTCGACGCCGCGCCGCCGTTCTCATGGCGCGGCGCCACGACATTTTTTTGGACTCTGGAGAATTCAAATGGGCAAACAGGCAATCGGCGTGGTGGGGCTGGCGGTCATGGGCCGCAATCTGGCGCTCAACATCGAGAGCCGCGGCCACGCGGTGTCGGTCTACAACCGTAGCCGCGCGAAAACCGACGAACTCATCGCCGAATTTCCGGACCGCAAACTGGTGCCGGCTTTCACGCTGGAAGAGTTCGTCGACTCGCTCGAAAAGCCGCGCCGCATTCTGATGATGGTCAAGGCCGGCGAGCCGACCGACGCGACCATTGCCTCGCTCAAGCCGCTGCTCGAAAAAGGCGACATCCTGATCGACGGCGGCAACACGCCTTTCACCGACACGATCCGCCGCAACCAGGAACTCGCGAAGGCGGGTCTGCATTTCATCGGCACCGGCGTGTCGGGCGGCGAGGAAGGCGCGCTGAAAGGCCCGTCGATCATGCCGGGCGGTCCGCGCGACGCGTACGACCTCGTCGCGCCGATCCTCACCGAGATCGCCGCGAAGGCGCCGGACGGCGAGCCCTGCGTCGCGTACATGGGACCGGACGGCGCGGGCCACTTCGTGAAGATGGTGCACAACGGCATCGAGTACGGCGACATGCAGCTGATCGCCGAAAGCTACGCGGTGTTGAAGCAGGTCGTCGGATTGTCGAACGAGGAACTCGGCAAGGTCTACACCGAGTGGAACCAGGGCGAGCTCGACAGCTATCTGATCGAAATCACGTCGAAGATCTTCGGCAAGAAGGACGACGAAACCGGCAAGGACCTCGTCGACGTGATTCTCGACCGTGCCGCGCAGAAGGGCACCGGCAAGTGGACCAGCCAGAACGCGCTCGATCTCGGCGCGCCGTTGCCGCTGATCACCGAGGCGGTGTTCGCGCGCGTGCTGTCGTCGCTGAAGACGCAGCGCGTGGCCGCGAGCAAGGTGCTGGAAGGTCCGCAGGCGAGGCCGCTCGAAGGCGCGAAGGACGCGTTCATCGAATCGGTGCGTCGCGCGTTGTACTTCAGCAAGGTGATCTCGTACGCGCAGGGCTTCGCGCAGTTGCGCGCCGCGTCGGAAGAGTACAACTGGGATCTCGACTACGGGACGATCGCGAAGATTTTCCGCGCGGGCTGCATCATCCGCGCGCGCTTCCTGCAGAAGATCACCGACGCCTATTCGAAGGACAAGGCGCTCGCGAACCTGCTGCTCGACCCGTACTTCCGCGACATCGCGAAGAACTACCAGGCGGGGCTGCGCGAAGTCGTGGTGGCCGCGGTCAACGCGGGTGTGCCGGTGCCGGCCTTCGCGTCGGCGATCGCGTATTTCGACGCCTACCGCTCGGAGCGTCTGCCCGCGAACCTCGTGCAAGCGCAGCGCGACTTCTTCGGCGCGCATACGTTCGAACGCATCGACAAGCCGGGCAGCTTCCACGCGCAGTGGAGCTGAGCGGTTGAAAAAACGGCCCGACGCGCCATGGTGACAGGGCGCGCGGGGCCGTTGCTCCGTTTGGATCGGCAAGGAAACGCCGCATTATTACCAAATGTCTTGCGGGTTAAACGCGGACTCAAAGAATGCCCAAATGATTATTGCGACGGCAGCAATAGAGTTTCACTGGTTTAAGGGTTTGCCCTAGATCGAGACACCTCTAAACTTGTTTTCGATCGCTGAGGGATAAGCAGAAACCCGAAGCGCACCACACAACAAGTCCTTTGGAGGTTAATCATGAAGACCCTGATTTCCGCTGTTGCTATCGCCACCGCCCTCTTTGTTCCGGTCGCGTCGTTCGCTCAAGCGAGTCAGCCGGCGACCCGTGCTCAGGTTCGCGCTGAACTGATTCAACTCGAAAAGGCCGGCTACAACCCGAGCGCCAGCGACGTGAACTACCCGGCCGACATCCAGGCAGCGCAAGCACGCGTCGATGCGCAACGCGGCACGGCCATCGCGGCCAACCCCGCAGACACCAGCGGCTACGGCGCTCCGGCCGCCGGCACGTCGCAAGCTGGCCACGCTGTCATTCCGGCGAAGGCCAACCGTGACTCGGTGTACTTCGGCAACTGATCGCAGTAGAAGTCCGCAGATGTAGTGGGTAGTTGTAGTGCGCTGTAGACGCCGCTTCGTGGAATAGCGCGAACGCGGCGGGCAAGAAAAAACGCCATCCAGTTCGATCGGATGGCGTTTTGTCGTTTACGGCGCCGTGCTGCGACGGTTCCCGTCAATGCAGCGTTCGCTGCCGCCGGCCGATGTCATCGAACAGCGCGCGGCTCGGCTCCAGCGCGAGCAGCCACGATTCGTCGTAGTCGCTCAGGTTGTCGAGCGCCTCGCGCAGCCGTTCGAGCGCCACCGCAGGCAGCTCGACGCTCGCCTCGACCCCGCTCGACAGTCCCGCGATGCTCGCCAGTTGCACGAGCGCATCGGCGGCCTCGGCGACGTCGGCGGCGAAGATCAGATGCGTGTTCAGCAGTTCGACGAGGCCGGCAGACGCCGCCACATCGTCGACGTTGAGTTGCACGGCCAGAAAGGTGGCTTTGTTCATCCTCGATTCCTCCCAGAATCCCAACGTTGTCGTGAGCTGCTCCGCGCGGCTTGACTGAGTATAGGCGATGGTCGATCACCTGCAATGATCGGACGGAACGGCCGTGGCGGCTTGCTCGCCCAGACGGGCGGGCCACGCGACCTATAATAGGGCCAGCCGCGCGAGCACCGACGCCGTGGGCGCACGGCGCCGCCCGCCGGCCTTGCGCGCTTGCCAATTGCTCATCGACCATGAAGATCATCCGCAGCAGAAGCTTCACCGCGTCGCGTGCCTGGGGCGCGCTCGACATCGCGAACATGAACGGCGTCACCACGCGTCTGCATTGGACCGACCAGCCGTACAAGTGGCACGTGAACGACGGCGAGGAGGTATTCGCCGTGCTCGACGGCCGCGTCGAAATGCGCTATCGCGAAGACGGCGTCGAACGCACGACAGTGCTCGAAACCGGCGACGTGTTCCATGCGTCGGTCGGCACCGAGCATGTCGCGCATCCGCTCGGCGCGGCACGCGTGCTCGTCGTCGAAAAGCAGGGCAGCGTCTGAAGAACACGGCAGTTTGACGGCGCGCGTGTGGCGGTCGCGCACGATATCCAGGCGGCAGCGGACAACCGCGACCGTGTGCAAGCGTGACGGCACGGCAATTGCTACGGCGTCGATTGAATTGGATTGAGACACACGTCGAGGAAAATCAGATGACACGACAATGGCAACCGACGGCGATCCGCCTGCTGATGGCGGCGGCGCTCGGCGTGGCGATCGCCGGCTGCACGACGATGCCGTGGGAAAGCACGCCGTTCTACAGTAACGCGCCGTCGAGCACAACCAGCCTCGCGACCGTCCCGGTGCCCGCCGGCTACTATCGCGTCAATCCGGGCGATACGCTGTCCGGCATCGCTTCGGCCTATGGGCGAAGGCCGCAGGAAATCGCGACCTGGAACGGCTTGCCGGTCAACGCGGCGGTCGCGCCCGGCCAGGTGCTGCGCGTTTCACCGCCGATGGCCTCGGGCAGCGTGGTCACGCCGCCGGTCGCGGTGGCGCCGGGTGCGCCAGCCGCGCCGGGCGCGACGGCGAACGTGCCGCCGGGCGCCGTACCCGGTGCGCCGGCCCCTGCCGCCGTGCCCCAGCAGGGCGTGCTGCAATGGCCGTTGCGCGGACCGATCCTGCGCGCGTTCGCGCCGGGCAAATCCAACGGCATCGTGATCGGCGGCCAACCCGGCGATCCGGTCAAGGCCGCGGCGACCGGCCGCGTGGTTTACGCGGGCACCGGCATCGAAGCCTACGGCCCGCTCATCATCATCAAGCACAACGATTCGCTGATCACCGCGTACGGCCAGAACAGCCAGCTACTCGTCAAGGAAGGCGATGCGGTGGCGCAAGGGCAGACGATCGGCGAGGTCGGTGTCGATAGCCGCGGCGTCGCGTCGATCCAGTTCGAAGTGCGCGAGAACGGCCAGCCGGTCGATCCGCTCCAGTGGTTGCCGAAGCCTGGCGGCTGAGCGTCCCCGTCGCGACTGTTGGCTCATCGCAGCCGGATCGGCGCGCTTCTCGGGGATGCGCCGATTTTCAGCGTCGTCTGAATTGAATACACTGTATGGCTCGTTTGCCGGCGCGCGCGTTCCTTCCGGAATGCACGGGCGGCCGGTTGCCGTAGGCTGTCATTCATGGACGCACAGGGACACACAATGATCGATTTACGCAGCGATACCGTTACCCGTCCGACTCCGCCGATGCTCGCGGCGATGTCGGCGGCCGAAGTCGGCGACGACGTCTGGGGCGACGACCCCACCGTCCTGCGTCTGCAGGCCACGCTGGCCGAGCGCACCGGCAAGGAAGCGGGGCTGTTCTTCCCGAGCGGCACGCAAAGCAACCTCGCCGCGTTGATGGCGCACTGCGCGCGCGGCGACGAATACATCGTCGGCCAGCTCGCGCACACCTATAAATACGAGGGCGGTGGCGCGGCCGTGCTCGGCAGCATCCAGCCCCAACCGCTCGAAAACGCCGCCGACGGCTCGATCCCGCTCGACAAGATCGCCGCCGCAATCAAGCCGATCGACGATCACTTCGCGCGCACGCGGTTGCTCGCGCTGGAAAACACGATCGGCGGCAAGGTGCTGCCGGCGCAGTACGTCGCCGATGCGACGCGGCTCGCGCGCGAGCGCGGCCTCGCGACCCACCTCGACGGCGCGCGCGTGTTCAACGCGGCGGTCGCGGCGGGCAAGCCGGTCGCGGCGCTCGCCGAGCCGTTCGATTCGGTGTCGATCTGTTTTTCGAAGGGACTGGGCGCGCCGGTCGGCTCGGTGCTGGTCGGCAGCCGCGCGCTGATCGACGTCGCGCATCGCTGGCGCAAGGTGCTCGGCGGCGGCATGCGCCAGGCTGGCGTGCTCGCGGCGGCGTGCCTGTACGCGCTCGATCACAACGTCGAGCGGCTCGCCGACGACCACGCAAATGCCGCGCATCTGGCGGCGGGGCTGGAGACGATCGAGCAGGTGAAGGTGCAGTCGGTCGCGACGAACATGGTGTTCGCGCAGTTTCCGCAGCAGCATTGCGCGCCGCTCGAGGCGTGGCTCAAGGAGCGCGGCATCCTCACGCAGATGCTGTATGCGTCGCGCTTCGTCACGCACATGGATGTGTCGCGCGACGATATCGACACGTTCATTGCCGCGGTGAAGGGGTATTTCGCGGCACGTTGATCGCGCCGCATGGGTCGCAAGCGAGGCGGCTCGCGTGGTTGCCGCCTCGTCTTCCCGCACTGGCCCCGACTCGTGCGCGCTCGTTCGAGGCGCGCTTCATTCAGGCTTCATCCCCGCCTCACGCGCCGTCCGGCGCATATCTCACTTGACCGCCGCCTTCGCCTGCACGCCCGCGCGATGCGACGGCGCGAGCAGCCGCAAGCCGCTCGCCAGGCTCGCCGCGCCGGCGAAGAACGCGCCGAGGCCGAGCGCGAGCGTCGGCCCATGCTGGCGGCCGGCAATGCCGAAGCACAGCGCGACCAGCGCCGCGCCGGTCGCCTGTCCGAGCAGCCGCGCGGTCGCCACGATGCCGCTCGCGCCGCCGCTGCGCTCCGGCGGCGCGCTCGCCATCAGCGCCTTCAGGTTCGGCGACTGGAAAAAGCCGAAACCCGCGCCGCAGATCGCCATACGGATGCCGATGTCGAGCACGTGCGGATGGGCGGGCAGCATCGCCAGCGAGGCCATCCCCGCCGACAGCACCGCGAGCCCGATCGCGCCGAGCAGCCCCGGCGGGTAGCGGTCCGACAGGCCGCCCGCGAGCGGCGCGGCGAGCGCGACCACGACGGGCCACGGCGTCATCAGGAAGCCGGTTTCGACCTGGCTGCGCAGCAGCACGTCCTCGAAATAGAACGGCAGCGACACGAACGCGAGGCCCTGCGCGGCGAACGAGCACACGGCCGTCACCGCCGACAGCGCGAACACCGGCCGCTTGAACAGATCGACAGGCAGCATCGGCGCGGGGTGGCCCGCCTCGCGGCGGATCAGCAGCAGCCCGAACACGCCGGCGAGCGCCGCGGCGCTGAGCACGATCTGCAGCGACGCGCGTTGCGCCGCCTCGCCGAGCGCGAAGATCAGCGCGGCGAACGTGACCACGTTGAGCAGCGCCGCCACCGGATCGAGCGGGTGCCGGCTCTGCGCGGTATGCGGCAGCGCCGGCATCGCGAAGCTCAGCGCGAGTACGCCGAGCGGCACGTTGACCGCGAACAGCCACGGCCAGGTCGCGACCGACAGAATCAGCGACGCCACCGTCGGCCCGACCGCGAACGACACGCCGACGATCAGCGCATTGGTGCCAAGCCCGCGACCGAGCCGATGCGGCGGGTACAGATAGCGGATCAGCGCGGTGTTGACGCTCATGATCGCGCTGGCGCCCAAGCCCTGCACGATGCGCGCGGCGGCGAGCAGCGGCAGCGTCGGCGCCATCGCGCAGCCGAGCGAACTCAGCGTGAACAGCGCGATGCCGCCGATATAGATGCGCCGATGTCCGACGATATCGCCGAGCGCGGCGAGCGGCAGCAGCGTCGCGACCATCGCGAGCTGATATGCGTTGATGATCCAGACCGAGGCGGCCGGCGCCGCGTGCAGGTCGCCGGCGATCGCGGGCAGCGCGGTGTTGGCGATCGCGGTATCCAGCGTGGCGAGCGCGACGGCGAGCATGATCGCGGCCATCGCGCGGCGGTTGGCGGCCGACATCGGGCCGTCGGCGGGGAGAGTCGGCGTGGGGACGCCGACGGTGGGGCTGAGCTTATCGGACAAGGCGTGGCTCGCGGGGTTGGGCATGCCGGTGTCGATCGCTTCCGGAGAGGCGACGCGCTCGGGCGGCGGTTTCGTCGTGGGTGAGGTGCGCGCTGTCGGTCCACGGGGGATCGGCGTGGCGGCTTGTGCGGCGCAACGTCGCGATTGTTGCAGAGACGGCACGATCGTGCAGGGAGGCGGGCAGGGCCCGGGAGGCGGCTAGAAGATGAGGCGCTTTAATCTCAATGAAACGCAACTAACCGCCAATCCCGCCCGCCATTTCCAAATCGGCGCGCGCCCCGCGTCAAATCCAACACACATACGACAAAACCGCCCGGCAGAACGGGCTGCCCGATTCGATCACAAAATCAGGCTATTCGGGGCTTCATCCGCTCGTCACGCATCGGAAAAATAATCGATGTGCGGCTCGCAGATGCTTCGGGCGTATGCCTTCCCAACCCGCTTTCGTGACCCGACTCACGCGCGCCGATGCCCACCCCGAGTGCCGCTGCCACGCGGCTTTGCACCGCGTCCGGGCGCCCGCCGCGGCTCGGTCGCGCGGCAGCGGGCGAGTTCGCCGGGCACGCCGTATGCGTTCACCGTCCGTTCGCGCGCCAGTATGCGCGATCCCTAAAATGTCCTACTCTGTTTTTTTAAACCGCTCCGACAGGCACGCGCCTCCCGTCCGTCTCCCGTGCGGTTCGCGTCTGCCATGTCGAACTTCCCGGAGGCTTCGATGACAGCCGTCGATCTGGAATTCGACCAGCTCAACAGTACCGTCGACGCGCTACGGCGCTCAATTTCGAATCGCATGATGTACGGCGTCGGCAAGGACGCTGTCACCGCTCACCCGCACGACTGGCTGCACGCGGCCGCGCTGGCCGTGCGCGACCGGCTCGTCGCACGCTGGATGAAGACCACCCGCCTGCAATACGAGCAGGACGTGAAGCGGGTCTACTACCTGTCGATGGAGTTTCTGATCGGCAGGACCTTTACCAACGCGCTACTCGCGCTCGGCATTCACGATCAGATGAAGGAGGCGCTCGCGAGCCTCGGCGTCGACATGGACGCGCTGATCGATCTCGAACCCGACGCAGCGCTCGGCAACGGCGGTCTCGGCCGGCTCGCGGCGTGCTTTCTCGACTCGATGGCGACGCTCGGCATTCCGGGCTTCGGCTACGGCATCCGTTACCAGTACGGCATGTTTCGTCAGGAAATCGTCAACGGCGAGCAGGTCGAGGCGCCCGACTATTGGCTGCGCGCCGGCAACCCATGGGAATTTCCGCGACCCGAAATCAAGTACATGGTGCACTTCGGCGGCCGCACCGTGCAGCGCGGCGACAAGACCGAATGGATCGACACCGAGCATGTGAACGCGACCGCGTACGACACCGTGATCCCCGGCTACGCGACCGACGCGACCAACACGCTGCGCCTATGGTCCGCGCGCGCGACCGAGGAACTCGACCTCGGCGCATTCAATCGTGGCGACTACCGCAACGCGGTCGACACCAAGAACATGTCGGAGAACGTGTCGCGGCTGCTCTATCCGGACGATTCGACGCCGGCCGGCCGCGAGTTGCGGCTGCGCCAGGAGTACTTCTTCGTGTCGGCGACGATGCAGGATCTGATCCGCCGCTATCAGCGCACGCACAGCACGTTCGGACGCTTCTCGGAGAAGGTCGCGGTGCATCTGAACGACACGCACCCGGTGCTCGCGATTCCCGAGCTGATGCGCCTGCTCGTCGACGAGCATCATGTGCCGTGGGACAAGGCGTGGAAACACTTGACGCAGATCTTCTCGTACACGAATCACACGCTGATGCCCGAGGCGCTCGAAACATGGGATGTCGAAATGTTGTCACGCCTGCTGCCGCGGCATCTCGAGATCATCTTCGAAATCAACGCGCAGTTTCTGAAGCACGTCAGCGAGCACTCGGGCCACGACGCCGAGATGATCCGCCGCATTTCGCTCGTCGACGAATATGGGCAGCGGCGCGTGCGCATGGCGTATCTGGCGATCGTCGCGAGTCACAAGGTGAACGGCGTGTCGAAGCTGCATTCGCAACTGATGACGCGCGACATCTTCGCCGACTTCGCGCGCATCTATCCGGACCGCTTCACCAACGTGACCAACGGCATCACGCCGCGCCGCTGGCTCGCGCAGGCGAGTCCGTCGCTGTCGTCGCTGATCGACGCGCGCATCGGCACACACTGGCGCAGCAATCTGTTCGAGCTCGAGCAGCTGCGTAATCTGCGCAAGGACGACGAGTTCGTCGAAGCGTTCCGCGAGGCCAAACGACAGAGCAAGCTGCGGCTCGTGCACCGGCTCGCGCATCACACGAAGCTGCGCTTCGATCCGGACGCGCTGTTCGATCTGCAGGTCAAGCGCATTCACGAATACAAGCGCCAGTTGCTGAACTTGCTGCACGTGATCGTACGCTACAACGAGATTCGCGCGAATCCGGAGCGCGACTGGGTGCCGCGCGTCGTGCTGTTCGCGGGCAAAGCCGCGTCCGCGTACCGGATGGCCAAGACGATCATCAAGCTGATCGGCGACGTCAGCGAGAAGGTCAATCATGATCCGCTGATCGGCGACAGGCTGAAGGTCGTGTTCGTGCCGAACTACGGCGTCAGCGTGGCCGAGCTGATCATTCCGGCGGCCGATCTGTCGGAGCAGATCTCGATGGCCGGCACCGAGGCGTCGGGCACCGGCAACATGAAGCTCGCGCTCAATGGCGCATTGACGATCGGCACGATGGACGGCGCGAACATCGAGATCTGCGACGCGGTGGGGCGCGAGAACATCTTCATCTTCGGTCACTCCGCCGACGAGGTGGACGACTTGCGCGCAAGCGGCTATCGGCCGCGGCAGATTTACGAGGAAAACGAAGCACTGCGCACCGCGCTCGATCAGATTCGCACGGGCTTCTTTTCGCCGGACGATCCGCTGCGCTTCTCGGATATCTTTCACACGCTGGTCGACTGGGGCGATCACTATATGGTGCTCGCCGATTTCGACGCGTTCGCGAAGGCGCAGAACGAAGTGGATGCGCGTTTCGTCGACAAGCACGCGTGGGCCGAAAGCGCGATCGAGAACGTCGCGGGGATGGGGCAGTTCTCGTCGGATCGAACGATCGGCGAGTATGCGCGCAATATCTGGCGCGTGAGTCCGCTCAGTCTCGACTGAGCGCGAGATGACGGCAACGTAGTCGTTGCTTGCGGGCAAGCAGATCGAAAGCCGTGCGAGGCTGGTGCTGATCCGTCGCGCACGGCTTCGTCATGTTCGATCGTCGCCCCGCGTCAAGCCTTCGGCGCGGCAGCCGCGGCCTTCGCCCGATGCACTGCCTCGCCGACGCGTTCGACGAACTCGCGATCCGTACTCATCAGCGCTTCGCGCTCGCCGTCGGCCGTCTTGACCATCAGCCGATGCGTGATGTCCTGGGTCACCCAGGTAAGCCAACCGACCACGATCAGCATCACCCCGCATACGAGTCCCGACGCCGAGTGGAGCACGCCCCCGACGATTGCGCCGATCAGCCCGGCCACCGAGATCACGAGCGGCACGACCTTGTTCTTCTGCACGGTCACGACCTGCACGTCGACGATATCGCGCAGCGGGAAGACCTGACCTGCGGATGAGAGGGCGTTGCGCGTGACCGACACGCCGCGATCGTTGAAAGGGCTTTCCATCGTTTCAATGCGAGGGTGGTGAAGCGCGCAGCGTAGCAGACTTCCTTCAAATTCCTAAAGTTACGGACTTTTCCATCCCCTCTCAGGCCCGTGTTGCAAGGGAGAGCGATTCCAATGACTAAAAAAACAGTTGAGGGATTTGACTAAAATATGGCGGCGCGAGTCAAAGACTGGTTGCGGCAGCCTCGCGGGTCCGGCCGATGCCGCCTACTTCGAATCGCTGCGCGCCCGAGTGCGTACTTCGCGCAAATGACGGCCAAGCCCGTCATCCCAACGCGACTGGCCAAGCAAGACGTAGAAGACGAGCTGACCCACCACCTCGTAGACGAAGGCTCGGAACAGGCAGCGCTCGCGTTCATTGCGGAGATCGAGCAAGCATACGCGCATCTCGCTAACCGCTCCAACATCGGGTCTCCTCGTTACGGGTATGAGCTGGACATACCGGGCCTGCGGGCGTGGCCGCTTGCTCGCTACGCGCATCTGATCTTCTACATTGAGCGCAAGGATCACGTCGAGATATGGCGCGTGCTCAACGGAAAGCGGGATATCCCGGCGTGGCTCGCTGAGCGATGACAGCGAGTTCCATTGACGCCATTTGCACGGCACAGATCCCGCGAGCAGCCACTCGGCATTGACCTGGACACAATCGTCGCCTTCACGATCCCTTCATTTCAAGGTGCCTTGGGCGGCCGCTTACACAGGCTGTTGAAAAGCGCCCCTTCATAAATACCGAAGAGGTGTTCGGGACGTTTGCGCAGGCGAAGGGTATTCCGGACCGTCGTCTTACTCCCCGCGATGCGGCGGACCTGCTGGCCGATGCGGCGCAAAGCGTTCAGGACAGACTTGCGACTCCTGGCACGACCACGACGAAGCACTAACTGGCTCTGTCAGCAATCCAATGAAGGCGGCTTGATGCCGCCTTTTTCAATTGCACGGCGAGAAGCAGACGTTTATTCGTTTTGCATATTGTGTCTGCATATGTTGTCACGCGCGTCCATCAGATAAATCATGTGCCTCCCGACCCGACCCGAACGAAACGCGCGAGGAGATGCTGACCATGATTGAGCGCATCGCCGAACTTCTGGAGGCGCGCGCTCGCGGCGACGCCACGCTTCTCTCTACCACACTGCGCTATCACGAGCAGCAGGGCTGACCGTTTCCCGCGCGCGATCGACTCGCATGCGTCGTTCGCCATTAGGTGTTGCTGCACCCGTTTATCACGCATTTCCATCTCGAAAAAGCAAAGGATTCCGATTTAACGATCATTCACAAAATCGTTGGCAATTTCGCACAGGGTGAGTGGAGTGATTGACGGGCGGCGGGTACCGCCCTAGATTTTTTCGGTTGAAGGTTGCAGACGCAACAGTTGTGCCTCGTTTCTTTAACCATACAGGGATGTGTGGATGAATGCTGTCACGAAAAATTTTACCGCCGCGCTCAGCCATCCGAGCGCGCGCCTGACCCAGCACCTCAGGATCTGGATCGGCTCCCAGCCCCATGACCTCGACGTGCTCGATTTCAAGGCCAGCGGTGGCTTCTGCAAGGACTACCGCGTCGACGTCACGGTTACGTCGCCACGGCTGGAGATCGACGGCAAGCAGTATGTGGGCCGTCGCGCGGGCCTGCAGATCGACGAGCAGGCGGCGGTGCCCTCGGTGAGCTACGTGCAGCCCGTCAGTCACGACGCCGCCACCTTCAACGGCGTGGTGACGAGCTGGAGGCGCATCCGCACGAGCCGCGACGAGTCGGCTTACCAGATGCGCATCGAGCCGCGCTTTGTGGCCCTCTGCAAACGCATCATCAAAAGCGACACATTTAAAGATGTGACTTTGCAGGAGCTGATCACCCAGGCGCTGGTCGACCGCAAGAATTTCGATGCCTTCGATGTCGAATTCCAGATCGAAGGGCTGCAGGAGAAGATGGAGCAGGTGGTGATGCTGGAGGAGTCGCTCTGGAATTTCATCGCCCGCCATTGCCGCCGCCTCGGCGTTTTCTGGTTCTACAAGCAGGGACGCGGCAAGGATGGCAAGCTCGACACCATCGTGTTCGCCAACAATCCGCGCGCCTATATCCGCTCGGTCGACGTGCCGCTGCTGGATGCCTCGGGCCTGCACGCGAGCTGGCGCGAAGCGGCGCAGGCGGTCCACGCGCAGCGCACGCTGGTGCCGGCCACGATCGAGCTGTGGGAGCGCAACTACCGCACGCCGGAGGACCCGCTGCGGGCCACGGCGAACGTTTCTGCCGAGGCGGATGACCGCTCGGTGTTTGGCCAGATCAGCCGCAGCGCGGAAGGGCATCTGACACCAGCGCAGGGCGAAGCATTCGCGCAGACGCGGCGCGATGAGCAGATCGCGCGTCAGGTCACGCTTGCCGGCGAGAGCGATGCGAAAGCCATCGCGGCGGGTGTTGTGATCAAGCTCACCAACACGAAGCTGGCCGCCGCCGAGTACGGCTTCGTGGTCACGTCGTTCCAGATGAAGGGCAGCCGTACCCAGCCGGCCTATACACACTTCAAGGCGATGCCTGCGCATCTGGCCTACCGGCCATCGTTTGACTATCAGCGGGACTGGAGATTTTTAAGTGGCCCGGTCGTTGGCGTCGTCACAACGCTGGACACTGCGCCCTATGCATGTCTTGACGAGCACGGACGCTACCCCGTTCTGCCGAAGTTCCTGCAGGGCTCGGGCAACACCGACAACAAGCTGCTGAACCTGCGCCTGCTGCGTCCGTCATCGTCCTACCAGGGCGGCTTCCACTCGCCCCTGCTGCCGGGGACCGAGGTCCTGCTCGACGCCGAAAATCGCGACGTGGACCGCATCTACATAGCGGGGGCCATGCACGACTACGCCCACCCGGACCTGGTGCGCGGAGACCAGTCGCTGTTTAGCTATGCCATCTGGCGTTCCCCGCTGCTCGGTGCGGAGGTGGTGTTCAACGATCTGCAAGGAAAGGAGAGCGCCCGCATAGCGACGGTCTACAGCCAGACGGCCTTCAACCAGGGCTACCTGCTCAACAGCAAAAAGCTCCTGCGGGGTGAAGGGTCCGAAATGACGACTCAGGGCTGGGGCACGATGCGTGCGGCGAAGGGACTGTTCCTCTCGGCGGATGCGGCGGCCGCAGCCGATACGCCGCACCTCGACATGCCCACCGCCGTCGCGCAGCTCAAGGCGGCATTGCAGCGCGTGACGGACCTTGCGGCGGCGACGGCGCAGGCTGGGGCCGACCCTGCCGACCGGGCCACGCAGGCGGCGCTGCTCGATGGGCTGAACCAGTTGCGCGACGCGGGGCTACTCGCCAGCGCCCCCGGCGGCATGGCGTTCGTGACGCCGAAATCGGCGCAGCACTCGGCGGGCCAGAACGTGATCGTCACGGCGGGCCAGGACATGGACGTCAGCATCGTGAAGCGACTGCGCATGGTGGCGGGTGAGCTGATTTCCTTGTGCGCGCACAAGCTTGGTCTCAGCCTCACGGCGGCGAAGGGGAAGTTTACGGCGGCGGCGCTCACTGACGGCATGGATCTGTTCGCGCAGAAGCAGTTGCGTGTCGCCAGCGAAAGTGCGGATGTGCAGGTGTCGGCGAAGTCGAAGATCACGCTCAACTGCGGCGGGGCCTCGGTTGTCATGGAGGGCGGCAACATCACGTTCCACTGCCCCGGCGCATACACCATCAAGGCCGCCTCGTTCACGTTTGTCGGCCCCGACAACGTGCCGGCCAAGCTGCCCCTCCTGCCGAATAGCGACCTGCAGCTTAACGACCGGTATACCCACACGGACTAATACGCGATGATCATCAGCCCTCCCTTTCTGCCCGAAGCGGGCATGACCTCCACCGATGGCTCGAAGCCGGATCCCATGATGGACGCCGTCGACCAGTTCGAACTGGCGCGCGGCATCTACCCGGTCGCGTCTGACCGGCGCTGGCATTGCGGCAGTCATCTGGCACCGGACACGCACGGCGAGGTTTACGCCATTGCCGATGGCGAGGTGGTGGCCTACCGGGTCTGCCAGCACGCGGTGGATCCCTATAGCTGCAATGTAGGCTTCGTCCTGCTCAGGCATTCGACCGAAACGGGTGACGGTCGCAAGCTGACGTTCTATTCGCTCTACATGCATCTGCTGCCGCTCGCGGAGTACCAGTCATTCGGGCACGACGGGACACGGTTGCCGGAGTTCCTGCAAAAATCCTCCGGCGTGGACAAGAAAGGGCAGGTCACGCCTGCGACGAAGGGCAGTGGCCAGAAGGTCAGGCGCAAGGATGTCCTTGGGTTTGTCGGACGCTACCAGGGCGTGACGCACCTGCACCTCGAAATCTTCATGGTGCCAGACGATTTCACGGCGTATTTCGGGCATACACAGCTCGGCGTGGCATCGCCAGCCACGGCGACAACGCCGGACTGCTGGGGCCACACCTATTACACGATTCCGGCCGGGCAGCAGTTCTTCGCGCAGCCGCCTGGAACCGGGGCGGACAACAAGCTGCACGGGATCAAGTTCACGCCGGGGCAGACGGACAAAAACGCGCTGCAACTCGTCGTCGAGATGTACTTCAGCAAGGGGGCGAAGTACACCAACGTCTGGAGCATCGCGACGGACGGTTCGCGCACGCTTCTGACGCCGGAGCTCGTCGAGGAAAAGGACTACGAATACGATCTCTACCATCGCGCGACGGCGCTCTACGATGCCTGCCCGAGCGACGGGTACGAGATGCAGCGCTTCGGGCGTGTCCTGTCCTCGGCCGTGACCCCGCCTCCAAACCCGCAGACCTGGGTGCAGGTGACCTACGCTGCGGGGAAGCAGGGGTATATCGATATCAGCAAGGCGGAGATCAGGAAGTTATCCGATGCGGATTTCCCGTCGTTCATGGGCTGGCAGAAGATCAGCGACGCCAACACGCCATTCGATAGTAACGGGATGTGCGATATCAACGCACTGAAGAAACTTGTCAAGGATGCGGAGGATACCGGCGAGCTACCGGTGATAGAGGACATTACGGAGGCACAGAGGGCGCAAGCGCTGTCAACCTACGTGAGGATGAACGATCCGGTGCGTCAGGCACTACGCGGATTTATCTGCAACGCGCCGAGCGAATGGGATAGCAAGAACAACGGGACGCGCTACGCGAAGCTGCTCGATGAGGGCGGGTTCTACCACGGCAACCAAACGGGTTACGACGATTTTCTCAAGTACCTCAAGGAAGTCCAGTTTTGGGATGTGACCGGGTTGCCCGCCGGGGAGAAGCTCTGGTTCTTCCATCCGCTCGCGTTTATCCGGCACTTCAGGAAGTGCGGGTGGCTGAGCAAGGGGGAATTGTCTCAAATCTATGATGAGTCAACATATACAGCGTTGGGGAAGACGGGGGAGGAATATCGAGAACTTTATCGCAGCGCCATTAATGCCGTTTTTAGAAAATATAGAATTTGCGCCCCGATCCGCAGCGCTCATTTTTTTGGGCAATGTGCGATCGAGTCATATCATATGATGGTAGTTCGCGAGAGTTCTATTGCTATTGGTAAGGCGGTTAAGTCAAATCATCCATCAATTATGCCTGAATTGGATGGATATTTTCGCTCGCCTGCTGCGGCCCCAGTGGATGTTACATATTTTGGCCAATATGATGGCAACATAAATTTGGGGAATACCGATCCGGGAGATGGTATTAAATTTCGAGGAAGGGGGTTTAAGCAGCTTACTGGTCTATATAATTATTCGGAATATTGGGTATATAGAGGTTGGCTTGATCGAAAATCATATGATCACGCATGGTTTAAGAAAAAAGAAGGCGATCGTTTCAAGGCTGGTCCCAAAGTAGATAACCCAGAATTTATCGGTAACGATACCTATTCCTGCGTAGACATAGCAGGTTTTTTCTGCGTGCGGACTCCGCTTGAAAAGGCTGCAGATCAGGGGGTTTCTGAGACTGCGTCGCGCGCGGTAACCAAGATAGTCAACCCGTACGATGTAAAAAGTCCGCCCTTGCGTTGGCGCGAGACGCAAAATTCATATCGAGTATTGGGGGATCAGCCGTGAAAAAGTATTTGTTTTTATTTTTCTTGATAATTTTTCTTGGTAATGCGTGCGCAGCTGTTGTCAGTTCCTGCGATGGAAATTATTTGGCAATGGACGATGTCCGCGGCCACGTAACAATAAAACATGATGGGCGAAATATCGGGTTGGCGAAAATCGATCACGCTATTCGTGGGGGAGTTTTTAGCCTCGATGGTTCGATGTTGGTTGTATTTGGGTTGCCTACAAAAATTGATGCGAATTATCCGCAAGTCACACATCTATCTATATTTTTGGTAAGGCCAAAAATGCAACTCATTGAAAGAGAGGTGTATGGTGGTGGAGTATACGATGCTGCCTTCAGTGTTGATCAAAATTTTATCGTTGTTGAGAATCAATTCGGGGTTGATGTGATAAACCTCAAGAAAAAAAAGGCTCAGTCATTCGATGCGGCGTATATTCCGCAATTCAAGACTCAGCAATGTTCAAAAAATTAATTTCCTAAAAATGCAATCTCCTGTCCGTAAAGGCGACAAACTCGAACACGGCGGCGAAGTGACCGGTGGTTCGCCCTGGTTCGAGGCATCGGCTTATACACAATTTCCAGCGTGACCGCCGACACGTAACTTCTGCAATGTCTTGGCAGCGATATGAACCTCTTTGAGTCCCAGCCAAATAGCTTTCGCGCCGGGTTCGCCATCGCCCTTGCGGCCGAGGAATCCGCCCAGGCGCGCGATCAAGCGCAGCACCTCGTTGAGCTTGGGCTTGGCCGGCTGCTTGACGTCAGTCAGCAAATACGCGCCGCGAATTTCATCGACATCGAAGAACAGTTCGGCATCCAGATCGGGGCAACTGCGGCCCATGTGCATCAGATGGACGATTCGCCAAGCCACGACCAGAAACAGCGCCAGCGCGCGTTCGAGCCGTTCGATCGCGCCCAGTTGCAGCGCCTCGACTCGGCAACCGTTCTTCAGCACGTTGAACAGGATCTCGATTTTCCAGCGCGCCCGATACCAGTCGATCAGTTCAATCGCTTCCTGCAGCGTCGTGGCTTCGCGGTTGGTCAGCAAGCGCCATTCGATCGGCTTGACGCCGTCTGGTGCATCAAACTCACGCGCCACCAGACACGTGGCCGCTACGCTTTGACCAACGCCTGCCGGCAGTTCGATGCGCCGCAACCATACGTGCTGGCGCACCTGGCGCACCTGGCGCGCCTTCACGCCGTGACGCGAGCCCATCGTGAAGGCAATCTCGCCGAGCGGTGCGCCTTCTGTCGTCGCCGTCCAAAGCTTGGCTCCCTCGGGCAGCGAGCGGTCGTGGGTCGAGCGAATCAGCCAATCCGCCGGCGTGCCCAACTCCTGCGCCCGCGCCATCAGCGCGGGCATGTCTGCCTCGCGATCAGCGACGTACACCAGTCGCGTGTGCGGCAGGCTCGATGCCGTTTCCGCTACCCGCTCGTAACCCTCGATCCAGCGCAGGCTTTCCTTGAGCCCGCCGCGCTTGCCCTGCGCGTCCTTGGGCTCACGCGCCCACATCCAAGCGTCGAGTACACCCAGCGGCACCCGCTCAGGCGTCACCGCATAGGTCGGATGCAAATACATTCCGCGCTGTATCTCGTAAGACAGTGGCCCAAGGCCCACGGCCTGCCGGCCGTTGAAATCCAGTTCCGTGGTGTCCTGCAGGCACAACACGACCGACTGGGCGGCCATTCGTTGCTCGGTCTGCCGCCAGTGCGGCTCCAGAATCGCACTCCACTGGACCTCGCCGTTGTCGAAGAAGCGGTACGCCGCCATCGTCTCGCCCCAGCCCCGACACGCCTGCGGCACGCCGGCCGTCGGCTTGGCCGCCAATCGTTCCATCAATGTCCTTGCTCGCCTGTTCAAGCGCGCGTCGCCAAGGTCGAGGTCAGCAAATTCGGTTTCCGTCCAGCACGGTGCTTCCAGGGCCAAGGCGTTCACGCAAAAAGCAAGAGTAAACGCGACGCGCCGAAAGTTTACAAGCCCCGGTTGATCTCATTGCTCGACGACGGTTTGTTCCGGCCTACGGTTGCGGAGGGCAGACTTGTGTATAAGACGATGGGTTTAATCACCTCATCATATGACTGGAGAGGTGGGAACTGCGACCGAGAGGATGCCCAAAAATTTCGCGGTCGCGGGTTTAAGCAGCTCACCTTCAGAAGTAATTACGCGGACTATTGGTTATATCGAGCATGGATTGAGCAATCGAGTTTTACTGCATCGTGGTGGAGCGATCCACAATATCACGCGAAACATCGCGCACTGATGACGAAAATTCCTGCGCGCGTTGATAATCCTGAAGTTATCGCGACAGTGCCAGAGAATTGCTTGGACTCTGGGGCGTGGTACATAACCTGCCTCAGGCCGAAGGTTGTTCGTGCCATTGATAGTGACAGTTTTAACATACCGAAAACTGCAGCTGAACTCGCAAAAGAAGAGCAGATAATAAAAGATGTCACAAGGAGTATCAATGGTGCGCTTATCGGGCTTGATAAGAGAATTAAGTTTACTCGCATGATCAAGGGGCTTCTTCTGTGAAAACAAATTTTTTCGTATTTGTAGGTCTGCTCGCTGCATCAGTCCAAGCCTACTGCAATACTACTAACTCCACGAACACGGCAGCATCTTTTAATTTGTCTGTGCAGACCAAGGCCGGTGACTTTCACTGCTTGATAGACGAAGAACCCATTGACGTTGCACTGAGTTCGGATGGTGAGGCAGTTATCGTCTCGGGTACCGGCTACGTCCCCATAGGCGAGTTAAGTCATTGCAAGACTGACACGCCTGTTCACGTGAGGCGCGCAGCCCCGCACGTGGGGTTTCTATCGGACATAAATATCAAGGCGGGTATTTACGCATCAATGGTCCCAGTTAGCGTTTCACCTTTGAGTTTTTTAGCGGTTGTTGGAAAAATCGGGAGCGACAGGAATTTGGTTGAAAAACCGGGATTCTATAGAACCACTGTGAGAAAGTCTAAGTTGGAAGAAGAGGCATCTTCGGATATGGATCCAGTCATATCACTTGATGGAAAATATATATCAGTAGACCGGCGTCAGTGCGGATCAGATCCTGATATTGACGTGATTGTAATTAAAACAGGAAAGACGATCGTAATCGACAACAAAGCCTGCAGCAGGTTGTTCAATTGGATTAAGTGATTGGTTTCAAGCAGCTTACTGGGCGAAGCAATTATGCAGATTACTGGACGTTCAAGGGGTGGATTTTGAGTACGTCGTTTACCGCATCATGGTGGACCGACCCAGCGTATATTGCGCACAATCGCAGCGGTATGACAAAAACTCCCGCGATGATTGATGCCCCTCAGAGAGTTGCCCTTCCTGAGAATAGTCTGGATAGCGGGGGATTTTATTTGCGATTCGAAAGGCCAAAAGTAACCAGACATATCGACATGGATTCTTCGCAACCGGCTATCTCTGATTCGGACAAGCAAAAAGAACGGCAAATCTCGCGCGACGTTACATATGCGATTAATGGTGGTTATATTGACTGGGAGCGACGGCTTGATTTCACTCGTTTTGCTAAAGAAATTATTTCATGAGAGTTCGGAAATGCCTAGAATCGGATGGGGTTTGGTTGTACTGGCATCAGTCTTTCTCGCAGGAGCCGCGCACGCAGATGATACCTATGAGGTAGCTGGTTCCTCAATTACAATCGACAACTCTAGAAAGTGCTCACTTGACAAGCCTCCGCTTTATGCAATCGAGAGTTTCGACAAATCGGCGGTAATGGTCTCAGAAACTGGCTATATCCCAAAACAGGATCTAGCCACTTGTCAAGCTGGGCGGGTAGTCCGCGTCCTCTCGATCCCGTCAAATGTGGGGGTGCTGTCCGACATAAATCTCTCAAAGGATATTTATGTTGCCCTTGATTTTGTTAGTGTGCGGCCATTCACATATCTGGCTACTGTTGCACGTATCGGAACATCGCGAAACCTTGTGTCGATAAGGGGGGCGTATATTCCGGGCCGGAGACTTAGTGAACTGAGGGAATCCGCTTTTGGTGGTAGCGGCGAGGCGGGGACTGCGATTATCTCTCCCAATGGACGCTATGTCGCGCCAAGCGGCGAAATGGACTGTTCACAAGACGCCTATCCGGGCGTGTGGGACGTTCGGGGCAACCGACGTGTCGTAGCGACGGACGACGCCTGCGCGGCGCTCTTTAAATAAAACGAATCCCTCGAAATGAAATCTCCGATCCGAAAGGGCGACGAACTCGAACACGGCGGCGAAGTGACGGGCGGCTCGCCCTGGACCAACTTCATGGGCCGCCCGCTCGCCCGAAAGGGTGACACGGCTATATGCAACCAGCACGGCCCGACCGTCATAGACGAAGGTTACGCGCGGTTTCCCGACCGTGATGGCAGGGAGGTCGCCTTCCATCATTACCGCTGCGCGTGCGGTTGCCGGCTGATCTCGTCGTTGCAGAACGTCAACATCGCGTAATGCCGGTCGATCTTTCTCCAGCCGGACGCCCGAGCGCCTATCCGCGCCGCCCCAGGTTCTGGCCGTGGTGGTTCTGCATCTGGCTCGCCTGCAATGTATTCGGCGTTGCCATCGCGATGCTGCTTTGGCCGAAGGGAGAACCGGCGCGCGGCGCATGGTTCTGGCTCTGTTTCGTTGGCTTTCCTAACGGTGCGTTCGTGTTCCTGTTTGCCATTGAGCGTGCTGGCTTCGAGGCGCTCTGGTATCGCGCGCGCTGGCGCAACCATCATCGTAGCCGGTGGCTGGCGGATCGGCTGCGCATCGCGCAGAAGACACTCCAAGTGCTCGGCGTTGGCTATTGCCTGCCGCTTGGTGGAGAACCCGAACGGACGCTGGCCGGCGTGATAGCCGCCAAGCAACGTCTGCCCGCCTCGCAGGTGCCGCGCGCCGGCTCGAAGCCCATCGAACATGCCCGCTTCGAGGAGGCCGACTGGCTGGTCGACGAACCGGTTGTCGTCGATCGCCTTACTGACGACCAAGCGATCGCTGCTCTCGGTCCAGCGAAACAGGTCTCGCTGCTCGCGCTCAAGATGGCCAAGTCGCTTGAGTCTCTGGCGACGAGCCTGCGAGCGCTTACGTGCTATGAGCGGGTCTGGTGGCCGCAGGTCCGCGTGCTGGCCGCGCCGGGCAAGGAGAAGGCGGATGTCGCGCGGGTCATCGATGCCCTGCGCATCGCGGGCCTGCCGCCGCTGGTGGTCCAGGCGGCACCGGCGACGGACGGGTTGATGGTCGCCGACGCATGGCTCGATGCGAAGGAGCGGCGCCCGCTACTCGTCGTGGCAACGGCGTGGCATGAGGACGGGCCACCCGAAGGCAGCACGGAGGGATGTGTCGCCGTGCTGCTCGCGCCGGGCTACTTCCATATGCCCGAGGAGGTCAGGGTGGCCGCATTGCTGCACCGGCCCGTTCAGGGTCTTCCGGGCGAAGCCAAATACGGCTTTGCCAATGCGGCCATATGGGGCAACGCGGCTTACACCTCGCTCGTGCGTGCCTGGATCACCCGGCCCGCCGACGGCGGCGACAAGGCGCTCAGTGCTGCCCATATGGACGCGATTGCGAAGGACGACGCGCAGCGTCGGCCCGACCGTATCGTCGGCGACCTTGGCGACGGCAACGGCTGGCTCTCCATTGCAGCGGCCATCGAATCAGGCGCGGCAGACGGCCCGCAACTCATCATCGACGGCCTGCAGTCCGCAGTCCTGCGCGTCACGCCCGCAACAACCGATAACAACCGGATTACCGATGACAGACCCCAGCCTTTCCCTGCAACCGCTTGAGTCAGCAACCACAACGGAGGAACCGGCACCCCCGGGCCGTCTCGCGATCTGGGGGCTGCCCGTTGCGGCCCTGGTCGTCGCCCTGCTTGCGATCGGCATCGTCTCGATGCGCGGCGACATGGTGGGCGTCGCTTCCGGCGAGCCGAAGCTGAAGGCGATCATTGCCATCCTCGTCACCTTCGCCATCGTCGTCGTGATCCATCTCGTCCTGTTCGCAACCGGCGCTTACGCCTTCGCGGGACGCCTCTTTCACCGGGAAACCGGCGATTACACGAAGGCAGCCAAGCCGCTCAGGCGCGATGCGCGGCTGCAGCGCGTGTACGAGGAACTGCGTGTCTCGCACGGCTGGTTCTGGCGCGGCCGCCAGCGCTGGCTGCTGGTGAACGGTACGGATGAACGCGTCGATCAGGTCGCGCCCGGTCTCAGGCAGGCGGGAGCCATGCACGTGGCCGAAACCATTCTCGTGCACGCGTCGCCGGACGGCATCGAGGCGGCGAAGTGGCTCGGCCAGATCCGGCAGTTGCGCCGCCGCCGTCCGGTCGATGGCGTCGTGCATGTCGCCCGCGCGGACGATAGGGATACCGAACTGCCCCGCAAACTCTCGGGCATCGCTACCGCGTTCGGCTGGGCCGCGCCCGTCACGTTTCTGCACCCGGTTGAGGCGAAGGGTAGCCCGTCCGAATGCTTCGATGCGGTCGGCACCTTCATGCCGAACGATTCGCGCAGACAGGCACAGGAAGCCGCCGCCAGGTTGCCGGAACTGCTGAACGAGGTCGAGCAGCGGTCTGCGGACGCGGGCGTACACCTTTGCAGCCGGAATAACCTTCGGGTGACCTGGCTGATGGAAGTCTCGAAGTATGTCGGCGACCATTGCGAGCGCATCGTCGAAGGCCTGCGGGGACTGGCTGCGTCGCACTGGCTGCGCGCGCCGCTCGCGGGCGTCATGTTCGCGCCGGTTTTTCCAGGGCCGACCGTCGTGCCGGTGCCGGCAGCCAACGGCGACGGGACGCCCGGCGAGCCCGCCGACGCGCCACCGGCAGTAACCGTCATGCGCGTGAAGCCCGCCGCGTTGCTGCCGGTATGGCGCGAGATCGCGGCGGGGGCGCCCAACTACCGGGGCCGGCGCGTCGGCTTCTACTGGCCCAACGCGCTCGCCACGCTCGTCACGGCTGCGGCGATCCTGTGGTGCGTATGGATGACGGTGTCCTTCATCGGCAACCGGCAGCTGATGCGTGAGGCCAGTCAGACAGCGCAGGCCGCTGTCGATGCAAAACCGCAAACCGCCGAGGCCTGGCGAGCCCAGCTCGCGCTCCAGCAACTGATGGAAAAGCTTGAGTACCGTCGGCAGCATGGCGCGCCCTGGTATCTACGCGCGGGCGTTTCTTCGAACGACGCCCTTCTCGCTGCGATGTGGCCGCCATACCGCATCGCCGCGACCCGCAATCTGCAGGCGCCGGTCGTTCAAACCATCACCGACCTGCTGAAGGCTGCGGGCAAAGCGCGGGCCGACGCGCTGCAGTCGCAGGAGGCGCGCGGCAGCACCTACAACGCGCTCAAAACGTACCTGATGCTTGGAGACCCCGCCCGCGCCGACGCCGCATTTCTCCGCCGCTCGCTTGTCGCGTTGTGGCGACGCCCGGTCGACATGCCGGAAGGTGAGCGCGACGATACCGGCGGCCGGCTCGCCGCGTTTTACGCCGACTACCTGAAGGCCCACCCCGAATGGCGCATCACACCCGACCAGAGCCTCGTGAGCATGACCCGCAACATGCTGGTGACTCAGATGGGTCTCGCATCGGCCGACGACACGGTGTACCAGAGCATCCTCGACGAGGTCAGAGGCAAATACGCGGATGCGTCGCTCCAGACGCTGCTTAACGGTGCGGACGCGCAGGGGCTATTCAATACGTCCCAGACGGTGCCAGGCATCTACACGCGGGCCGCATGGGACGGCATGATTGCGGACGCGATCGACAGGGCGGCACGCGAGCGACGCGTCAGCGGCGACTGGGTGCTGACCGGCGCGCAGCCATCGCAGACCATCGGCAACACCCTCGCACAGGGTGCGATCCGCACCGGTGCCGCCATCGACGAAAAGCGCGCGGCGGAGCAACTGAAGCAGCGACTGACAGCACGCTACTTCGCGGAGTACACCGCCGCCTGGCAGACCATGCTCAACAGTCTCCAGTGGCAACCGGCATCGAACCTGAACGGCGCGATCGATCAACTCACCCGTCTCGCCGACGCGCAGACCTCGCCGCTGATCGCGCTGATGAAGTCGGTGCAGTATCAGGCGCAGGCGGGACGACCCTCACAGGCGCTGACCGACACGCTGGTCCGCAAGGCGCAAAGTCTGATCGGCAACGACGACGACGCGAATGCCCCGACCGTCAATCCGCTGGACAAGTCATTCGGTCCGCTGCTTGCATTGATGGGAGAGAGCGGCGGTGCAGCGACGAACAGCGGAAACGGCAAGGCCGGTGCATCGACGAACGTCGCGCTGAGTGGCGTCAGCCTGTCGCGCTATCTGACGGCGGTCACCACGATGCGACTGAAGCTTCAGCAGATCGCAGGCAGTCCCGACGCACAGGCGATGGCGCGCTCGCTCGCGCAGGCGGTCTTCCAGGGCAAGCTCTCGGAGCTGTCTCAGGCGCGTGACGACGCGGCGCTGACCGCCGCAAGTCTCGGCTCCGCGTGGGCGGGCTTTGGCAACGCGGTGTTCGCCCAGCCGCTCGAAGCCGCGTGGCAGACCATTTTGCAACCGGCGGCGGCGAGCCTGAACGAAGCATGGCGCGCAAGCGTGGCTGCACCATTCAACGCGGCGATGAACGGCCGCTATCCGTTCTTTGACACGCAGGCCGATGCATCCTTCGCCGAACTCGGCCGCTTCGTGCGTCCCGACACCGGCCTGGTCGCCCGTTTCATCTCGACGCAACTCGCGGGCGTACTCAAGCTCGAAGGCGATCACTGGACACCGAACGAAATGGCACCACAGGCACTCCAGTTCGATCCGAAGTTCCTTGCCGGCCTGCGCCAGCTATCGACAGTGGGCGCGCAGCTCTACATGAAGGGCGATGCGAACGAGCGCTTCGAGATGATGGCCTTGCCGACGCCGAACGTCACGCGCTCGGAACTGTCGGTCGACGGCAAGCAGATCGTCTATTTCAACCAGCAGGAAAGCTGGACGCCGCTCGTCTGGCCCGGCGATGGCCTGAACGGGCACGCGGGTCTGACGTGGCAGACACTCAACGCGGGCCTGAGGCAGGCGTTCGATTCGACGGGCGACTGGGCATTCCTGCGCCTGCTCGCAAAAGCCGATGTGAAGCAGTTGGACAGTACCCGCTACCAGCTCACGTGGAACGACGCAAATGGCGACCCGTTGCGCTACGTGCTGCGCACCCAGGTCGGAGCCGGTCCGCTCGAACTGCTGAAGCTGCGCGGCTTCCAGATGCCCGAAAGGATTTTTGTTGTCGGCAAGGCTGGTGCCGCACCGATGCTTCCTCCCGTGCCACCGGAATTGCAACCATGACCGCACCCTGGAAGAAAAACCCGACTGAGCACGAGAATCCGTTCCTCAGGTACTACGACGAAGAGATGCGCTACCTGCGCGAGGCAGGCCGCGAGTTTGCGCAGGCGCAGCCTGACGCCGCGCGTCGCATGGGGATGCTCAACGGCGAACCTGAGAGGGCTGTGCGCGCGGTGAACGAAGCCTTTGCATTTCTCTCGGCGCGGCTACGCATGAAGCTCGACGACGGGATGCCCGAGGTGACCGACGCGCTGCTCGATAACCTCTATGAGCACGCGGCGCGCGCCATTCCGTCGCTTTCGATCATCGAATGCACGCCGCTGAACCGAACGGGCGCAACTGCGGTGCCGATCCCCGCCGGAGCCGTCGTACGCTCAACGCCCGTCGGTCCCGATAAGGTTCAGTGCGTGTACCGGACGACGCAGCCCGTCGAGCTGTTACCGCTCTCGGTAGAGGATGCGGTCGTCGCCGTACGTGCCGACGGGCGTACGGTGATCCGCCTGACGTTTGGTCTCTGGCTCGGGGGCCAGCGCGAGCGCATGGACCTGTCGCGTATCCGCCTGTACCTGCATGGCGACCGGCCCGCTGCGGCTACGCTATACGCGGCGCTGACGCGGCAGGTTGCGTCAATCGGGCTGCGTCTGCCGTCAGTACGGGACGGCGCCTTGCAGCCGCTGGACGGGGGGCATTTCGAGGCGGCAGGCTTCGGCCCGTCGACGCGGCTATGGCCAGTCACAGACGCGAAGCGCGACGGGCAACTGGACCGCGAGCAGACGATGCTGGAGTATTTTGTGTTCCCGCAAAAGTTTCACTTCGTCGACCTGTGCGGGTTCGATGCTGCGGCGCTGCCGGCGGGTGAAGCGCAGATGACCTTCGAGATTGAACTCGATGCCCGGATGCCTGGCGACTATCCCGTCAGCCGCGAGAATTTCCGCCTGTTCTGCACGCCTGTCATCAACCTGTTTGAGGTCGATGCGTTGCCGTTGGAACCTGTCGGCTGGCACGACAGGGAGCACTGCATCCGCGTACAGCCTGGCATCGCCTCTCATGTCGAGCCGTACGATGTACTCGCGGTGATCGCCGCCGACCCGGAGGACAGCGCACGGCACGACTACCGGGCGTTTACGAGTTTCCGGCATCGTGGCTGGGCGTTGCGTTACGAAAAGCCTGAGCGCTACTTCCATACGTCGACGCGTTTCGGTCCGCTTGGGCGGGAACTCTGGGTCACGCTGGCGGGGCAGCTATGGGCCGGAACGTACCGGCACGCAGAGAACGACGAGGACCGTCCCGATCCGGACCGCTACCTGACGGTACGCGCGCTCGCCAATAACGGGCGTCTCCCGCGCATGGCGCTGGCCGAGGCGACGATCACTGAAACCGTATCGGACTTCACCGGGATTGCATCGGTGCGCAACCTCACGGCACCGTCCATGCCGCTCTATCCGCCGCGCTATTACCCGGGCTACGACTGGCGCGTATTGGGGCACTTTACGGCGGGTGGCGCGAACGAACTGAACCGGATCCATATGGAGGGCGCACCGGCGCTGCGTGAGACGCTGGAACTCTACGACTGGACGCCAGACGACGGGGTCTCGCGTCGTATCGACGCGATCAGGGACGTGCGTTTCTCCGAGAAGCAGAAGGTGGAGCGGGCATACGTACAACGTATTGCGTGCGCATATGTCGAACTCGATCCGACCGCGTTCGACGGGCCGGGCGATGCTGCGCTATTCGGCGAAGTGCTCAATCACTTTCTGGGGCGCTACGCGAGCCTTCATGTTTCCATACAACTGGTACTGAGCATCGGTGGCAAGGAGACTGTCTATCCTCGCATCGACTGCGAGGGAGCACCTTTGTGATGAGTGTCTGGATTTTGCAGGGTGCGCTCGGCGTGGGCCTCGCGCTGGCCGTCTCGGCATGCGGGACCTGGCAGTCGGTGAAGGACGGCACCGCGGATGTCACACGCGCGGTGTTCGAGACGAAAGTCAAACAGATGAACCTCGTGGTGACGGCACGCGGCGCACTGAACGAGGATGTGCGTGGCGCGTCGCTTCCGGTTGTGCTGCGCATCTACCAGTTGAAGGACGACAAGCCTTTCGTAACAGCGACCTACGCGCAACTGCTCGCGGGCAACGAGGCGCTGAAGGCCGCGACGCTCTGGAGCCGGGACGTGACGCTGGGACCGGGGCAGACATTGAAGATCTCGGAGCCGATCGGCGACGCAGCGAACTACGTAGGCGTGGCGGCGTTCTTCCTCGATACGGCCAACACCGAATGGTCCGTGCTCGTGCCGAAATCACAGTGGAAGAAGACCGATCCAGTGAGGCTGCTGGCAGTGGACTGCACACTGCAAATTGACGCGGAGCATCGATGAGGCTTCTGTACAGCTGGATGGTGGCCGTTACCGCTATCTCGCGCCGGGTGGTAACAGCGTGACCTACGTCGAATACAACGGCAAGGTCTATGTTGGTGACTTGCTTCAGTCCGGCGATATCCATGACGTGCGGCCTGCCGCGTACAACCGCATTGCCGCCGATTTCATCTCCCAGGAGCAGCAGCGGATCGGACTATCGCAGTAGCCCGCCTGAGGGTATTGCTGGAAGCTGAAACGCAATGGGTCGAAACGCGCAATCGCCTGCGGTTCGTCGCCCTGTCATGCCCGGCACGGCAGCGCCTCTCCCCCGGCGCTGCGTTCTTTTACGCCCGCGTCTGAGCAATCCCCAGCGGGCGCGGCACAGATGAGGCCGGCCTTGAAGGCCTCGGACAGGGCAGGCGATGCCGTCCATGGCCCAGGAACCGTATCATCGCGTTGCGGCTGGCGGCTAAACCGTTCGTGGAGGTCTCCGGCCCTAGCGCGCGGTAGCCGGCCTCGCGACCGGTATGACCGTCAGCGACCGGATACCCTGCGCACCGCGAACCAGTACGCCCTCGATGTCCGCGGTCGCCGACGGGCCGCTCATCAGCACCGCGTAGTTGGCCTCGAAGAACTCCTTGCGGTGATACGCCTGATGCAGATTGCCCACGATATCCGCGGGATCCAGCAACGCGATCAGATGCTGCGACAGGTAGCCGAGTGCATTGACGTTGTATTGCGCTTCGCTCAGCCAGATGGACCCTGTCTCGGCGACAGCAAACGCCGGGCGCACGATCCCGACATCCACGTCATTGAGCGCACGGGGATCGTCAACCAACGCGATGTCACGCGTGCCCGTGAACTCGGGCGTCGCTGAACAGAACACCGTGGCATCGCGGAAACGCGAGCGGACAAATTGCTCGAGGCTGGTGTCCTCGGGCAGTAGGCACCAGACGCCGCCAAGCCGGTCGAGCGATTTGCGGAAGCTCGTCACCACCGGTGGCAATGCGCTATCGAACATCGGCACCTCCGGCAAGCGGCGCGGCACGGGTGAGACCTCGCGCAAACGGGACAAAATCATATTGCGGCTGTTCATTTACTGCTCCTCTTGAGATACCAATCGCGAAATGTTTCCTTGGGCGCATCAGGCACCTCACGGTGCCTGCCCCACGCATTAAGCGGGTTGTAGAGCACGGCGCGCGGCAACACGGAAACGGCCGTCCCGGCTGTCTTGACGGCCGCCCGGTACAGCGCCGGGTGCGACAGCACCTGGCCGGCCACCTTCATGGCCTCCTGCTTGACGAACGGAAGCTCGTGCTGCTCGGCGACGATCTGCCTCCACTTGTAGATCTGCTCGTGTATGTTGATCCTGACGGGGCACACGCTCGTGCAGCTGCCGTTCATCGTCGAGGCAAAGGGCAACGAGCTGTACTTCTTCAGGTTGAAAGTCGGATTGATGATCGCGCCGATCGGACCCGAATAGACACCGCCATAGCTCAGGCCGCTGCTGCGCCGGTAGACAGGGCATGTGTTCATGCACGCTCCGCAGCGGATGCACTTGAGCGAATACCAGAAGTCGTCCATGCCGAGCCGTTCTGAACGGCCGTTGTCGACCAGCACGAAATGCATTTCGCTATCCTTGCGTGGACCGCGAAAGTGCGACGTGTACTGGGTGATCGGCGAGCCGATGGCGTTGCGCGAGAGCATGCGGATAAAGACGCCGAGATGTTCGAGCTTCGGAATCAGCTTCTCGATGCCGATCGACGCTATATGCAGCGGCGGCACGTTCGCGCTCAGGTCTGCGGTGCCCTCGTTGGTACAGACGGTAATGCCGCCCGTTTCCGCAACCGCGAAGTTGCAGCCGGTCATGCCCGCATCGGCGTTGAGGATAAGCGGACGCGTGGCTTTTCTCTGCGCTTCGGCAAGCTTAGGGATGTTGCTCTCGTTCGGGTCGGTGCCAATCTTCTCCGAGAAGATCTTCGCTACGTCCGTGGCGAGCTTGTGCACGGCCGGGACCACGATATGCGAGGGAAGCTCGTCATCGAACTGCTGGATTTGTTCACCCAGATCCGTTTCCACGACGGTGATGCCGCGCTCCTCAAGGTACGGGCGCATCTCGCACTCTTCGGTCAGCATCGACTTGCTCTTGACGAGCAGCCTCGCGTGACGCTGACTCAGGATCTCGTAGACGATGCGGTTGTGCTCTTCGGCATCTTTGGCCCAGTGCACAGTTACGCCGTTGGCCGTCGCATTACGCTCGAACTGCTCCAGATAGTCCGCGAGGTGCGTGAGCGTATGCTCCTTGATCCCCGAGGCGAGCGAGCGCAACTCCTCCCACTCGGCGATGCCATGCACCTCTGCGTCGCGTTTGGTGCGCAGCTCCCACAGGCGTTTGTCGTGGAACTGGATGTGCTTTTCGTCAGCGATGAACTTCTCCGAAAAGCCGACATGGTCAACACCTGTCATGCTTGTGCTCCATTGAGAATCTGCGCGATATGGATGAACTTCAGGCCCAGCTCGAGACGGTCCGAGCAACCTTTCTGGTGCATGAGGCACGACGAATCGGCCGACACGATGTACTCGGCGCCATTGCGCTTGTGATCGCGGACCTTGTCGGCGCCCATGCGCGCCGACACCGGCTCCTCCGACACGCAGAACGTGCCGCCGAACCCGCAGCACTCGTCGGGACGGTCAGGCTGGATGAACTCGATGCCCCTGACACCCCTGAGCAGGGTCAATGGCTTCGAGAAAAACGGCTCATCGATCTCTGACATCTTCGCGGTGCGCAGCGAACGCAGCGTGCCGCAACTGTTGTGCAGGCCGACCTTGTGCGGAAATTCGGCCCACGGGAACTCTCGTACCTGCAGCACGTCGTGCAGGAACTCCACCAGTTCGTAGGTGTTGGACCGCACTGCCAGCGCATCGGGCGTCTGGTCTGCCGCGCTCAAATGGTCACGCACGTGGTGCACGCAACTGCCGCTGGGCGCGACGATGTAGTCGTAGCCGGCGAAGTTGCGCACGAAGAGGTTTTCGGTGGCGACGGCTTCCTTCTCGCAGCCGCTGTTGCCCATCGGCTGCCCGCAGCACGTCTGATCCAGTGGATAGTCGACGTCGCAGCCGAGGCGTTCCAGCAATTGCAGTGTCGCAATGCCCACATCAGGAAAGAACGCGTCAATGAAACAGGGAATGAAGAGTGCGACTTTCATGGTCAGCCCTTGAACAAGTTGAGTGGGGAGCGGGCACGTCAGTGATAGGCCTGGTCTTTCGAGACCTCGCCCCGGAACACCGAATACGCGACACACGTGTACAGCACGATGAGCGGTAGCACGAAGAGCCCTGCGCCCCAGAACATGAATGCCTGCGACGCCGGCGGCGCAGCGGCATCAGACAACGTGACCTGAAAAGGAATGATGTAGGGCAGGTAGGACCCCACCAAAGCGAGAAGCAGCAGTACGAAGCTTGCTGCTGTGTAAAGATAAGGAAGCTTCGGTGAGCCATGCCGCGCAGCCCAACCCGCCGCACAGAAAGCCAGCAATGCGAGTACTGGCAAGAAGAAAAGCACCGGGTGAGCAAACCACCGTGCGCGCACACCGCCGTGCATTACAAGCGTCAGCACGACCACCGAAGTGGCCGCGACGATAACAAGCGGCATGAGCCGACGCGCCGCAGCGCGGCCGAACTCCTGCAACGTGCGGTCACCCTTGAGCACGAGCCAACCCGCGCCGAGCGTGGCATATCCAAGGCTGAGCGCCACACCGCACCACAACGGGAACGCATCGCACCACTCCAAACTACTGCCTGTGTATCGCAGGTTCATAACAGGAATACCCTGAGCGTACGTTCCGACAGAGACGCCCTGCATGAACGCCGCAAGTAGCGAACCCGCAAACAGCATCGCATCCCAGACCCATCGCGATCGTTCTGCTTTGTGACTGAACTCGATCGCCACGCCGCGCATGATCAGGCCAGTGAGCATGCCGGCCAGAGGACCATACAGCGCCGGTAGCATGATGGAATACACGGCTGGAAACGCGCCGAACAGGGTCGTGCCGGCAATAACGAGCCACGTCCCATTGCCGTCCCATACCGGCGCGATGGACGCGAGCATCTGGTCTCTCAACGCCCGTTTTTTTGCGAACCCGCTCAATACGCCGACCCCGAGATCGAAGCCGTCAAGTGAGACATAGGCGACAAGCGCGAAGATGAATGCTAGTAACCAGAGCCATTCAAGCATGATTGTTCCCCTAGTCAGAAGCCGATCACCTCACCTGTCGTCACACCGCTCATCACGATCCGAAGGATGTAGTAGATGCCGAAGCAGAAGATAAACCCATAGACCGCAACATAAAGCGTCAGCGTCGCAGCTGCGAAGTGCGCGGAGAGGCCGGGCGTCAATGCGTTCGCGGTACGCTGAACGCCCCATACGGCCCACGGTTGCCGGCCAACCTCAGCAGTAAACCAGCCTGCCAGGATCTCAATGAAGCCAAGCGGGAAACTCCAGGCTACCGGCCAAAGAAGCCATCGCTGCTTCTGCAGCCTGCGACCTGGCGCCGCGGCGGTACCGATCCACGGTGGGTGGAGGACTGCTTGAACAGATGAACAGCAGTTTCCGTCGCAACATGGCAAAGACAGGCGGCCGGACATGCGGCACGACGATCTCCGAACCATGTGCAGCTAGTGAGATCAGACAGCCGGAGAGAAACAGATAAGCGGTTACTGGATGCAGACTCGACACAGGTCGACCGTTCTCCGGTAAACGTTGCGGTTAAGCCAAGGGACAAACGTATATTCGTCATATGCGTTTGCGCCGATGTAGATCCAGTGGTGTAAGGAGTTGGCCATGTCAGTCACCTTGGCATGAAGTCTGGCGAAAAGTGTTGTCTACGCTTGGGATGCGCGGTGACAGCACGGATAGTGGGCACGCGTGATTACCGGTGCGGTGGCCGCGGCCATGGCTTCTCTCCGCGGACACAAAGGCGCAGGTGAGAAAGAGCGCTTTTGTTGCGCAGCCGATGAAAGACACGGCCGGTTGGAGCAGCGAGTCGTTGAACTGGAGGGCAATCGTCGGTGCGACCGCCAGTATGCTCATCGCGCAGAGAAAGCAGAAAAAGGGACGTGCGATTCGTGCTTCGAGTACGACCGCGAGCCCGGACACGGTCACGATCAACCGTGTGCCTATCGTCGTGGCGAGCGCGGTGTCGCCGTCTGTCATTGCGAAGTCCAGAGCTGTCTCGATCAGTGCCCACCAGCAGACGACGAGCGCTGCAATGATCACCGCGCGCCCGGTCGGCTGACTGCAGGCGCTCGCGTGCGGTTCCGCCTGCGGAGAAAAGCGATGACCTGTATGTTTGCTGAGCATGGTTCAACCTTCGCGCGGGCATGCTGAGACGAGAATGCGCGTTCGAAAGCAATTTGCGAATTGCTGTCGACGCGTGAACAGCTTGCGACGCATTGCTTCCGACAGACGGGACGCGGGACCTGTCATAACTTCGAAGTAGTCACTGTTCCAGCCGCACCGCCTATGGTTGCCAAGATAGGACGAAGATTGGTATCGAATCCATTCTCCGAATGTTTCGACTTCTGCCAACCGTTGTTTGCCGCAGCTATACGCCGGTATCGCTCGCGCTACCGGCGGTCTCGAGGAGAGGTGCCGCAGGTGCAGGGTTCTTTCCCAGTCGCTACAGACGTGGGGTGGCGTCATACGGCCCGATGGCATGTCCACGACATAACTGCTTGTTGGTCAGCAACGGTGGCGTTTCGGGATTGAGGACGACGCGGCCCGCCCGGCATAGGGCGGCTACAACCTCGAACGGACATGGGCAGCGTTTCGAGCGATGGCGCGCACCACAAGCCGCAATGTCGTGCCGAGCTTCGGGCTATACATTCCGGAAGGGATAGCGGAACATACGCCGGTACATGGACAGGTCGATGCTTGCCCTCACGAAGTCCATCCAGACAGCATCTGCCGACTCCCGTCTTTTGGGACGGTCTGGATCATCGACGACGATGAATCGTCGCGCCTCGCAATCGAAAGCCTTGTGCAGTCGATTGGCTATTCGACGCAGGTTTTTCCGCTGGCGACCGACTACCTGGCGGCGCGCACCTCTCACCTGCGCACTCAGAACGGAGTTCTGATTTCCGACATCCGCATGCCCGGGATGTCGGGCCTGGAGTTGCTCGATCGTCTTGTCGCGCTGGGCGCGGCGCCGCCGACAATCTTTGTGAGCGCGTTCCCCAGCGACGGTTGCATTTGCGGGGGCAGGCGAGCCCGGCTGTCGCGCTCCTCGACAAACCGGTGGACGCGGCAGCCTTGAAGCGCGAGCTCGCCAATATCCGGATCTGAATGGTGACGCGCAAGGCCGGAGCTGTGCCGAACTCTTCGGTCACGGTCTCCAGATAGTGCTCAGGGGCGCGGACCTCCCTGCTGGGGGCCGATGTCGAGTGCGGCCGCCTTGAACACGAGGTCCGCGAGTGAGTGCGCGCCCATCTTCTTCATCAACTGACCGCGATGGATCTTGACGGTGATTTCGCTTACGTTGAGCTGGACGGCAATCTGCTTGTTCAGCATTCCGCTGACGACTAGCGCCAGGATGTCGCGCTCGCGCGGCGTGAGCGACTTATGGGCCTCGCGTAGAACATTCAGGCGGAGTTCCTTTTCGAGGCGCTGCGCGTCTTTCGATATTGCCTCGGAGATCGCATCGAGCATGTCCTGGTCGCGGAAAGGCTTCGGGAAAAAATGGAACGCGCCGGCTTTCATTGCACGCACCGACATTTCCATGTCCCCGTGACCGGTCATAAAAAGCACCGGCATATGTAATGCCTCGCGCGCCATCGCCTGCTGGAAGGCCAGCCCGCTCTCGCCTTTCAGCCTGACATCGAGGATGAGACAGCTAGGACCGCCGGGTTTGCGAAACTCCAGGAATTCGCGGACGGAACCGAACGGCTCGACGCAATACCCCCCTGATTCCAGCAAGTCACGCAACGCCAGACGCATGGACTCTTCGTCGTCCACAACGAAAACTGTGGAGCCGGGGATTCCGCTCGTGGACGGCGGCGCATGCCTATCGATAGCCATAACAGATTCCTTGAAGAGCGCGCCCGAAGGTTCAGACACTTCGCTTGCCCGATCGGGACGCGTCGCGGCCGATCCAGGCAACGAGACGCCAGGAAGTATGACACGGCATAGCCCCAGGTATGAGGTGAATGTCCAAACGCAGCTTTGCAGCCGCCTGCGGGCATCCGTATGCTGGAATCGACGTCGGAAGAGTCGCACGAGCGGTTGAGCATAAAAACCGGACTGGCTTGCAACATATGGAGAGAAATATGTCGTTCGCATCGCAGGAGTGCTTCAGACCATATCTCTATGCCCGCGGCCAGGCGCGGCCCGCACGGCCCGACCTGGCGCGCGCAATGGCGCGCAGCAGACGATGCAGAACAACCTTCGCGCCTGGCCGATGCATGCTTGGCATCACGAAGGCCGCGGCCAGCCGCTGTTACCGACTGACGAGACGCGGACTGTGAATGGTGGATAAGTCGCCAGCATGCCCGTCGCGGGAGGAGAACGGCGCGCTGCCCTTCGCCGCGTCCCAAAGTCCAGAAGCAATGCTAACCCGATCGCTTTCGCAAGGAGTTTCGACATGCTGGCAAACGCAAACGTGATGGATCCGTGGGAGCAGACCATCTGTCTGCTGGGGACGCCTTCGCGCCGGTTGGCCGCTGTGGAAGGGGCCGAGCAGCGCCGTCAGAAGGCGCACTGTGCCGATGGATGCTTTACCGCCGCAGTGACGCTGATCGACCGGCCGACGTCGTCGACGGCCACGATTGCCTGGCGCGATGCGACGCGCGGCTGTTTCGGCGACCAGGCCTGGCGCATGGCGCGCGCCCGCATGCCGGGCTTCTGCGCGATGAGCGGGCAAGCGATCAATCCCGGCGACGCCGTCTACAAGCCGATCTCACGCCCAACGCCCATCAATGCGGAAGCGATGATCCTGGCCTGCGTGGTGCACGACGCGGCGACTCTCTGAACCGCGCACATCGTTTTTTGCCGCAGCGAACGATGCCTGCTGCAATTTTGGCCGCGCGGCGTGGATAGCGTGTCCGCGGCTTGCGTACGATGGATTCGGCAGTAGAAGTGTTTGGGGGAAACCCTTGACCGCGTGGGGGGGCAAGCCATATGCGCGATCGACGCCGTCAACTCGCCCAGGACGAGCACCCGATTCATTCGAACCAGGTCGGACCGCGCCTGCTCCAGCGCGTCCTCGAGCCGTACGCGCTCGGTGATGTCATTGTTGGTCTCGAGGACCATGGAAGCGCGCCCGGCCGCATCCCGCTGCAAAGTGAGACGGCAACTCACGATGCGCGGGGCGCCGTCGGCGCGACGCCTGGCGAACTGGCCTTCCCAGCTATCGTGCTGATGAAGCCGGTCAACGATCTGCTCGAGCGGTACGACGAATTGAGTGTTGAGCAATGTGTGCACGACCTTGCCTATGGCCGCTGCCCGGTCGAAGCCGTTCAGTGCTTCGGCGCCACGGTTCCAGTAGAGGACCTTCCCGCTCATGTCCCACGTAAAGAAAGCATCGCGCGTCAGTTCGAGCAGGCTGGCCTGATATCGGTGCCGCTGTTCTGTGCGAAGGCTGCGGATAGTGAGAACGGTCACCAGTGCAATCGTGAGATTGCTGATCACCTCATTTACGATGCCCTCCAGGATGGGGCCGGCAGGGCGCGTGAGCCCCCAACTGATCACCGCGAGCGCGATGCACCCTGCGCCCACCAGCATGACCGTGCGCGTCGATCCGAATCTCGCCGACAGCAGCACAACAAGCACGTACAACGTGGCGACGGCGATGTCGAGAACCGTGACGGTATCGGCGAAGAAGATCAGCAACGCCAGTATCGACATCGCGATCATCGCCCGTCCGTTAGGGAAACGAAGGACATTCATTTTCGTCTGGTCTCTGATGGACGCGCGAAGCACCGACGGACGTAAAGCCGCGTTAGTTCACCGCTCAATCGACGGTTCAGGAGGGCGCACGAATGAATCTGTCTTGTCGCGACAGTATAGATCGCGCGGCATGTGACCGGATAGGTCACGGTCGCTCGCTCCGTGTTTCCGCGGATCGCTTTGCGCCGCAAAGACAACGGTCGCCGACAGCGCGGAGAACATCGCATCTGCCGGTAATGGCAGCTTGTAACGAGGCGCATAATTAATCCGTCGGCAGTAGTCTGGTCGTCCACAGTGGCCAAAAGACCGCGACCTGGTGCACGTCGCGATGGCTGCACCTGTTGGTGACTTGTGCACCGCGGTAGGTCGTTAGCTACCAGCTAAGGCACCGATACAGCGGGTTCAGGCCGCGTGCCGGCTGGCTTCAACGAACTCGGCGGACTCTAGCCTTTGTTGGGCTTGCAGCAAGCGCGGCGTGGTGCCTGCATGCCCGAGTCTGGATCGCCTGTCGATCTTCGCACACGACGTGGTCGACGCCTGGCGGGTGCTCGAACCGATGGCCGCGTTCGACGCGCTCGACGGATACGCCGCGTACGTTGCGCCGCGAGGGTGGCCACCTGAACGGTTGCGCGTCGCGCTTCCGGATGCGCTCGAATTCTTCGGCGACGATCAAGTGGCAACGGCGTTCGCGGCGCCGCTCGATACGGTCACATCGCGTCTCAGCTTCGAGCCCGCGACGTTCTGGTTCGCGCCGATGCAGCACGTCGCGTCGCGGCTGTACGACGGCCTCTGCGTCGCAGAACGCCGCGCCGCGCTCAGCGCATTCTTCGATGCGCACCGTGAGTCGATCAGCCTCTAGCCGGCAACGGTGGATCAGGCAGCTCCATGAACGCAACGGCTATCACAAAACGCTGACCGCCATTGCCAACAAGCATGCCCGCATGCTGTGGGTGCTGGTCGCGAAGGACTTCGTTGCCTCCATAGCTGCGCCGTTTGCTTCCGGCGGGAGCGGTTGTCGGGCGGCGCTTGCACCCGCTAGAAAGCGCCGCCCTTTCACGGCGCACACCCATTTCAGTCGATGGCACCGCGTGAACGAACGTCTGCACCCGTCGTGACACCGGACGGGCATGGTGACACGGCCAGGGTGAACTGAAACGCGGCGCCGCGGGGCTCGTTCGAGCTCGCCGACAGACGTCCTCCGTGCGCTTCTATAATCGAACGACAAATCGAGAGCCCCATCCCCATGCCGCCAGCCTTCGTCGTGTAAAACGGCTCAAAGAGACGCTCCACGTTGTCGACCGCGAACCCCGGTCCCGAATCGCGCACGGAAACGAGGACGCGGCCCGATTTGTCGTTGGCGGTGCTGATGATCAGTTCCCGCCGGCCGTCTTCAACGACGCTCATCGCCTCCACGGCGTTGATGATGAGGTTCAGCATGACCTGTTGGAGTTCGACGCGATCGCCTTCAACGGGCGGCAAGTCCTCCGTAAGCTGCATCCGCGTGGATACGCCGCTTTTCGCAACCTCACTGGACGTGAGGGCAATGACCTCATGGATCACCTCGTTCATCTGCAGGCTTTGCTTGAACGGCGGGACGTTCCGGACGAGACCGTGAACCCGGTTCGTGACCTCGCTGGCGCGCTTCGCGTCCTTGATGATTCGATCGAACGCTTGCCGGGCTTGCTCGAGAACCGGCGGATTGGCACCTAACCAAAGCAGCCCGGCCTGAGCATTGGCGACGGTCGCCGCGACCGGCTGCTTGATTTCATGGCTGATCGAGGCCGCGAGGTGCTCCATCGTCGTCACGCGATTCGCGTGCGCCAGCGCCGTCTGAACTTCGCGGTAGCGCCGCTCGCTCTCCCGTAGCTCGGCTTCCGCGCGCTTTTGCTCCGTGATGTCGCGTGAGATGCCGAGCAGGAACTGCGGCTCGCCGCGGGCATCGAAGATCGGGATCTTCATCGTGTGTACGAGGCGCGGCCCATTACGCGTTAGAACCCGTTCCTCCGGCACCTCGACCATCCGCCGCGACTCCAGCACGGCACGATCCTTTAGCGCAAAGAAATCGGCCTCCTGGACCGGAAACAGGTCATGGACGGATTTGCCGATGAGTTCCTCGCGCCGGTAGCCGAGCAGTTGCTCTCCTGCCTTGTTAAAGCGCACGAACTGCAGGGTCACTGCATCCTTGACGAAGACTACATCCGGGATGTTTTCGATGATGCTGTCCAGGAAATGTTCGCTCGCTTGCGCTGCCTCTTCGGCGCGCTGTCGTTCGGCGATCTCGGCCGTCCGGCCCGCAAGCGCCGTGGTGAGTTCGGCCGTGCGCTGCGTGACGCGTGCCTCGAGTTCGGCGTTGAGTTCCTTCAGCGCATCCTCGGCCTGCCTGCGCTGGCGCCGGTCTTCGAGGAACTGCTCGACTGCGCGCGCCATATCGGCAATCTCGTCGCCGCCGTGAACGGGGACGCCGGCGTGCACGCTGTCGACGTCACCGTGCCGCAGGAAGTGACTGACTCGGCGCAGCCGTGCCACGACGTGGCGACCGAGGAATGCGCGGGCGATCAGCCAGGCAAGCAGCAGGCTCACCGCAACTTCGCCGATGACCCACCTGCGCGTGCGGTCCGAGTCTTCGGCCAGAGACTGGACCGCTTTGCGGTAGGCGCGCGTAAAATAATCCGACTGCTGGCGCGCCGCGGCCGCCAAGGCGTCGGCCTGGCGGCGCAGATCGTCGTCCAGGCTGGCCAATGACGCGCCGGGCCGCGACGAGGACGCCGGCGCGGCTGCGGCGCGCAGCGCGGTTTCGCGCACCTGCGCCTCGATGTTGACTGTGTTGCGGAAGCGCTGGCTGGACCGATGCAGCGCCAGCGCATCGACGGTGACGGCGTCACTCGCCGCGGATGCCAGACGGTCTACCAGGCGGTCAAAGGATGCCAGCTGTTCGATGACATGCCGATGCGTCTCGCGCACAGCGTCCGCCGTATCGTCACTGGACAACTGTAATGCCAGGCGTTCGATCATCAGCGTGCGCTGCGCCAGGTCCTGTGCATCTTCCTGGCGCGCCAACCGCTCTTCGGCCAACTGGCGGATCGCGTGGGCCGAACCGGCCAACGAGTAAATGGTCGTGACACCGACCGCGACCACCAGGGCGGCCAGGCACGAAGCGACGAGCGCAAACTGCGCGGTGAGCGACTGGGGGCGCGGTAGTTTCATGGGCGTTGCCAGATGCGGCGATAAATATCGCGGTAGCCGTTGGCGGGGTCGTAAATCAGACGATCACCACCGTCCGCGGCGATGTTGTCCGCCGTCACGAGATGCACAGGAAACACGTAACCCGTGACGTCTCCGCCGGCGAAGAGCCGGTTCATCTCGTCGACCAACTGCCAGCCGTGCAGATTCAGGGGTTCGGCCACGGTGCCGGTCTGGAACGTGCCCGTCCGGATACGCAGGAAGGCGGACTCGCTGCCGTCGCCAGCCGACAGCATGGCCATGGCGGCGTTCGGCATTCCGGCCTGGGTCAGCACCGGGGCGGCGTAGTCGAAGTAGATGTCGTTGACGGCCAGCGCATACGTCCAGCGCTTGCCATACCGCGCGAGCAAGGCGCGTGTCGCGCCCGGCATCAGTTCCTGGCTGCGCGAGATCGCCACGTCGCGCACATCGAGCAAGGTGCAGCCGCTGCACGCGCGCACGACGGCAGCCATTTCATCCGCCTTGCCTTGCGCAATTCGGAAATTGGAATCGGTGAAGATGACGACTCCCGCATGCCCGCCGGACTGCACGATGGCCGCCAGCGCGGTCACGCGCGCGACCTCGAGCGGATCCGTCGCCACGTTCATCGCCACGGGCGTGCCGGGCACCGGTCCGGCCCGGGCCGCGACATGCCAGCCGACGATCGGAATGCTCCGCTCGGCAAACGGCCGTAGCCCGGGCAGCAGGGCGCGTGCGTCGCCACCGACGATGATCAGGCCGTCTGGACGACTTGCCAGCGCATTCGCCAGCATCTTCAGCCGCAGGTCCGGCGTGCCGCTGGAGTCGAATATCTGTACGCTCCAGCCGATGACCTTGGCCGCCTCCAGTACACCGTCGACCACGCCGACGATGCCGCCGTTGCGCAAATCCTCGGCGACGATGGCGACGCGTTTCCCGGGTTGCGCCCGCGGCCCGTTGCGCGGCCCGTTCCAGGGTGCAGCGGGTTGCGCCGCCGCATCGACCACACGCTTCGCTTCCGCCAGGTAGTTACTCGCGGCGGCGACAATCGCGGTGACCGAGGCGGAAGAGGCGGTGGACACGGGGGGAGTCAACAAACCCTGCGCCGCGATAACCGACGGCATGCATACGCATGCCAGAATCAACGCCCTCATGCTGCTCCCTAACGGTCCGCTCGGGGTCGATCGACCCAATTGAAGACGTACCCAAATGCCGCTCGGAGTGCCATCCAAACAAGATACAGCCCAGGCCGCCGCGAGTCATCGCCGCGCTGGGGCAGCGGACTTGCGGGTCGCCGCAAGGAGCCCGCGCGGTGGCGTATCACCACTTGTGCAGTGCATTGACGATCGCGGACCATCTGCCTATGCCGGGATAGCCGAGTCGCTGGCGCTGTCCGGCGCAAAGGCCGCCAGTCATGAAGACAAGTCTGCCACACACGTGACGCAACGATGATGCTTATCGCAGGCCGGCAATGAAGGGGGATAACTTTGGTAAAACGGGGTCCCGTAGCATACCGGCCTCTGCTATTGCAACAGAACCGCAACTCCTCGATGTCGCGCAGGCTTAACTGGAGTCGATAGTACCAACGCGCCGCGCAACTGACCACGACGGCGAGGAATCGCTCTGGTAAAGACACAACTGGCCGACGGCTTGCCCTTCATCGAGGGAAACCGTATCGAATTGCAACAGGTCCTCCTTCACCTGGTGATCAACGCGATCGAGGCCATCAGCGGCGCTAGCGACGGCGCGCGGGAAGTGCTGGTCAGCACGGGGAAGGCCGACGCTGGCTGCGTGCTTGTGGCAGTGTGCGATTCGGGGCCAGGCTTTTCCCCGGAAAGCGCCGAGCGCCTTTTCGCCCCCTTCTACACGACGAAATCCACCGGCTTGGGGATGGGGCTGTCGATCTCCCGTTCGATCATCGAAGCACATGGCTCCGCGGGGCGGGTTCGCGCTTGCCGACAATCGTCCGCCATACCGATGGCTTGGTTTGCCTGCGTCTTTCATCTGCCCCTTGGCGATGCTGTGTCGCAATAAGGCGCTCCGGTAAATTCTGCGGCCCGACGCCGATGCCGGACACGATGGCCACGACGCAGAAACCGCCCCGCAAAACACTTCCCGCGGACATTGACCGGGCGCTCAGACGTCTACACTTCGGCCACAATGCTCAACGGCAGTAGTACCGGCGCACCGGTCTCGGGATTTGAGGCTGCAGCCCCATGCTCAGGACGTGGTGTGTCGAATATGCCTTGAAGATGCGGGCGTCGTCACCTGAATAGCAGATTTGTGCTGTTCGGGCGGGCAATCAGCGATACCGAAGCTCCCCGTTATAAGGTCTGCTCGACCAGGTGCCGCGTCGTTTCGACAGGAAAGTTCGGTTGTTTGCTCTTCGGGCTACGACTCAATATCTCGTCCACTTTAGTTCCCACCAGGTCGTTTATTGGGAACTAAACACTCCTGCGCAAACTGAACAAGACGAGCACTCGGACCTCAGAAACGCCGACTTGACGTCGAGTGCTACCGGTGAAATGAGGGAAGTCGGATAGAAGTGTATTGACTACTATTGGATACAAACTCTGCAAAGGTCGACGGTTCTCCGGTAGACGTTCCGCTTAAGCCACGGGACATAGGTGTATTCGTCGTAAGCGTTTGCGCCGACGTAGATCCAGTTATGCAAACAGTTGGACATGAAAGTCACCTCAAAATGAAGGTTGGGGAAAAAGCGTTGTCGGCGCGTCAGTCGCGTGGCGGCAGTACGGCTACTTCAAAAACGTGACTGTGGTTGCGCTTGTCACGACCATTCCTGCCAGACGAGGAGAACGCGCAAGCGAGAAACAATGTTTTCGTTACGCAGTCGACGAACGAGACGGCTGGTATCAGGAGCGAGTCTGTGAGCTCAAGCGGGATGGCCGGACCGACTGCAAGCACGCTCATCGCGCACAGAAAACAGAAAACGGGCCGCGCGAAGGGGGCGTCGCCTACGACCGCGAGTCCAGACACCACCACGATCAGTCTTGTGCCTACTGTCGCGCCGAGTGCCGCGTCGCTGTCGGTCAATGCGAAGTCCAAAGATATCTCGATCAATTCCCACCAGCAGACAACAAGCGCCGAAATGGTGACTGCGAGCCCGGCCGATCCGCCGATGCGGTTGCCGTTGGACGCCTTTGTTTCCGCCCGCGGAAAACAGCGATGACCTATGCGTTTGCTAAACATGGCTAACCTTTGACGGGCATGCCGAGACGAAAACGTGTGTCTCCAACACGTAACGCATCTGAGCCTGTCGACGCACAGAACGACTTGCAGGTCAACGCTCACCGATAGGCGGGGGCGGGACCTGTCGTGCCTTTAAAGGGAGTCGACTTGTAAGCAGCACCGCCTATGATTGCCAAGATAGACGGCCGGGTGGTATCGAATCCATTCTGCGAGCGTTTGGACTTTCGCCCACCGTTGTTTGTCGAGCTCATACGTCGGTATGGCTCGGCTTACCGTCGCTCTGAAAGATCCGAAGCGTAGGTTTTTGCGTTTGAAGACAACGTCGACGCGGGCCGCCGTGGAGCAGTTCAGTCGCGATAATCGGTAATGGAACTTGCCGGACTGCGCGTCTCGCTCTGCAGAAGACTCTAGCAACCGTAAGGAAAAGATATGGGGACAGTCAGAAGAGGTTCGGGGGCAACATTCCGAGGCAGCACCGCGGCGGTAAGATTAGCCACGAGAGGCGTACTCAAGGTTCCTTGGACGGCGTTCGTAGGATGAAACCTTGAGCGAGGGCGCGCCCGGCAAGTCTCGATGCGGGGGCCGACGCACTGCGTCTCATCATTCCGGAAGGGATAGTCAGACATACGCCGGTATGATGGACAAGTCGACGCTCCAGGGTCTAGATTGAATAAGCAATCATTGGCAAGCGACCTTATGTCCTCCCGAAGCCCCTCGCAACGACAGCCGCGGGCTTCCGTTTCCGGAATCGTCTGGATTGTCGACGACGACGAATCATCCCGCCTGGCGCTCGAAAGCCTGGTGCAATCGCTTGGCTATTCGACCGAAACTTACTCGCTGCCTTCCGACTATCTGGCGGCGCGGGCGTCGCACCTTCGCACCGAAAACGGAGTCCTGCTTTCCGACGTCCGCATGCCCGGCATGTCAGGACTGGAGTTGCTTGACCGTCTTGTCGCACTGGGCGCCGCGCCGCCGACGATCTTCGTGAGCGCGTTTCCCAGCGACGCGTTGCGAGCGCAGGTGCAGTCCAGCACAGCCATCACGCTGCTCGACAAGCCCGTGGACGCGGCGCTCCTGAAGCGAGCACTTGGCAACGTCGGGATTTAGGCAGGGGCGCTCAAAACAGCGTTTTCGGACCTCTTTCCATCAATGGCGGCTGGCGCGAGCCTAAGGGCGCGGCTTTGTTTGTTGCCGCCCAATTTCGAGTGCGGCGGCCTTGAAGACGAGATCCGGGAGTGAGCGCGCGCCCATTTTTTTCATCAACTGGCCGCGATGGATTTTCACCGTGATTTCGCTCAGGTTGAGTTGCGCGGCGATCTGCTTGTTGAGCATTCCGCTGACCACTAGCGCCAGGATCTCGCGTTCGCGCGGCGTCAGCGAGGCGTACGCGGCGCGTACAGCCGCGAGGCTGTGTTCCTTTTCGAGGCGTTGCGAGTCTTTCGAAATTGCCTCGGAAATCGCGTCGAGCATATCCTGGTCACGAAACGGCTTCGGGAAAAAATGGAATGCACCAGCTCTCATTGCTCGCACCGACATTTCCATGTCGCCATGCCCCGTCATGAAGAGAACCGGCATTTGCAGTCCCTCGCGTGCCATCGCCTGCTGGAACGCCAGACCGCTTTCGCCTTTGAGCCTGACATCGAGGATGAGACAGCTCGGGCCAGCGGGTTTGCGAAACGTCACGAATTCCTGCACGGAACAGAACGTCTGGACGGAATACCCGACGGACTCCAGTAGATCGCACAGCGCGAGGCGGATGGACTCTTCGTCGTCGACGACGAAGACAGTCGAGCCGCGGATTCCACCCGTGGACGACGGTATATGCCGATCGGTAGCCATAAACGAGTCCTCAACACGCCACAATGCGGCGGACTAATGAGACATTTTCGCCCGCTTGACAGAGACGCATCCGCGCCGTTTTGCGCCCGTAAGACGCGTTTCAAGTATGACACGGTAAAACGGGAGTAGGGTAAATGTCCGAATGGAGGTTTGCCGCCGCCCAAGCGGCCCGCTACCCTTGCATCTACGTCTGCAACGCGTCGCACGAAGCGGCTGGAACATGAACCGCGGCATGGGGCGAGGGATACACCCTCTGTTCGGAGCTTACTATGTCGTCGATGCCAGAGGCGTGCTGCAGATTTACCTCTGCGCGCCTTGGCAAGCGCAGCCACCCGGCCCCGCTTGACGCGGGGGCAGCACAAGAGCAGGAGATACCGGAAAACAGCTGCTGTTGGCCGCTGCATGCCCCGGCAGCACAAACGCAGCCGCAGACCGCCCCTGCCGCCGCGGGCTTTAAACCTGCGGTTTTAGGCGCGCTGAGTTGCTGCACGCGGACAATCGTGCCGTTCGACAGGGATCGCGGAGCGAAACACCGCACTGCCAGGCTCGTTCGGCGCCTGCGTCGATGCGCTCGCCATGAGTCTCGGCATGGACCTGCAAATGGCAAGGCCCATGCCCTTGCCTCCCGCTTTCGTCATATAAAACGATTCAAAAAGGTGTTCCAGCTCTCCGTCGCGCAGCCCCACGCCGGTGTCTCATGCTTCGAGCGATGGTGTCCGGCGCCCGCGGGCAACGATCACGCTCACCATATCGCGGCGTAGAGCCCCCGCTTTGGCGCGGTGACCCGGAAGAACTGCTCGAGCAGCATTCGGCTACGGCCCCACAGTCGCCCACTCGCGTCGCGTACGCAATCGTTATCGAAATCTCGGGGGCAGAGCCTATACGCCCGTATCTTCACGCAACACTGAACACTGTGCCGGTGCATCCCAACGTAGAGGCGTTCCTTCCTTCCGTGTGATAGCCCAATTTCGGTCGCGGCTATACCGTAAACCCATGCCCGATGCAGCCGCGCTTTGCGCCTACAACGGCCTCCGGTCTGACTAGCGCAGGCGGCTTCGAGCCAAATCGAGGTTCCGTCAAAACTTCGCGTCGCTTGTATTCGCAGCAGCCCCTTTGCCCCGGCGGGGACGTTTGATACTTAGAGCGCAGGCTGCCCGTTGTCAACGACTGGCCGATGCGAAAGACGCAAAGAGGTGGACATGAAAAGCCGGAGCTTCCTGACACATCAGGAGATTTTCAACCACGCTGTAGAGCATTTATTCGGCCAGGCGCGAGCCTCCCTACTGCCTCGCGGCGGCGGCGCCTATCGAGGCTACTGCGGCAGCTGTCCGGTCGGCAGCTTCATTAAGCCGCGCGACTATATGACGGCAATGGAAGGCGTGCCCATCCGCTACGTCGCAAAACCGCCAAAGGACGTGCCGGCTTATATGGATATCGGTGTCGCGGCGCTCAAGCGCGCGCTGCTTCGCTCGCGCATCGATGTATCCGATCCGGTGACTGTCGAATTGCTTAGTTGTCTGCAGAACGTCCACGATGTATTTGGCACATGGGAATGGAGTGAGCGGCTGGCATCAATTGCTCGACAATTTGCCCTGTCGGCCACGTTTCTGAAAGCCGCTGCTTGAGGGTTGCAGGTGTCGTGATGCAGTGCGCAAGAGAGATCTACGAGCGCGTCAGCGCTCATCTGCTTAACCAGGAGGCCGTCTCGGAGGACGAGAACGGCTCATGCCGGCTGCGCGGCGACAACGACCGCGAGTGCGCGGTCGGATCGCTCGTTAGCGACGAGTTCTATCACCCGGACATCGAAGGGATCGGCATTTCGTACTATCGACACGCCCGGGACGGCAAGCTACTGCAGGCGCTGTATGCATCCAACGTCAATGCCTACGATCCGGGCATTGCCGATCTGCTGTGCGAACTTGAGGAGATTCACGATGGCGCCAGCGTCGATCAGTGGCCAGATCTTCTCGCCGCTCTCGGTAAGCGGTACGGGTTCGTCTGATGCGAGGGTTCGCGAGTCGTAGCGGCCGGTGGCATGCTGATTGATCAGCCACAGGATAGTGAAGCGTGCGTCGCGACCAGATTCCGTCGTTTGCGAGGAAAACCGACGTCCGTTTTCGCCACGACCGTCGTCGCGCACTTCCAGGAGGCAGTCGCGGCCGCTTCGCTCCAGTGTATTGGTCACGGTCTATGTTGATACCTCGACGGACGCGCCAAACGTTTGGCTCGTCACCGATATCTCGGTAAAACGATAGCTGCTGCGGTGCAGGCGCGAGCGAATGAGATGGCGAAAAAAACGAATCGCATTATCGCGGCCACCGGAACAACACGCATGGGTACACGCCGGCTTTCCGCACGCTGCTGAACGACGGTATCGGACCCTACACCTGAGCGGATTGGTCTTATCCCTGTCGCCGCGTGCGCTATACCGCCGTATAGGCTTTGGACGGGCAGGTAGACGCGCCATAACCGACGGTACGATATCTTCCTGGGTCGCTAGCGTCTATCGTGGGAAATGTGGACAGCGCCTTTGCACAGGGGCGATCGACGGAGTCTGATTCATCCGGCGGCCTCCGAAACGTGATCGTCCAGTGGCATTCGCGCGGCTCGGATGCACGGTAGCGTGCGAGCCAGACCTCGATACGCATACTGATAATTGAGATCCCGTCACACCCTACTGGAGAAGTAATCCATGTTTGACGAACGAGCACGAGTGAAGGCATTGCAGTTTGCGCAAGCACATCCTTGGCGTCGGGACGTCAAGCGGCGAAATACCGGATTCGCTGTCACCGCTGCGACGCATGTCGTCTCCTGGCGATCGCTCATCCAGACAGTATCTGACTTCCTGTTGAACATCGGTGACGCTGCGTTCACCTCGGCGGTGTCGACAAGACCGGTGTTGTTGGCCCAGGCATTGCCGCGCTACTCGGCGCTCGCCATGCCGCTAAAGTTTTCTCTTTCCTGTGCGCGATGAGTCTTTTTTGCGTTGCCCTATCGACCCCAATGGCGCTTTGGCGTCCGCGCGCCTTGGCTTCGCGATAGTCATCGACTGCGAAACCGGGGTATTTCCTCGGCCCGTTTCTGCGCCGAGTCGGTGCACTCCGATTAGCCGTCAGAAATTACCCGCATTGGGCGCCGGAAATAAACATGCGGCTATACACCGGCTTCACGAGATCGTGGTCTCACCAACGGCTGCTAAGGAAGTGACATGTCAAACATTTTGCGTAACTGGTTCTATGTAGGCGCCAATGCCTACCGCGAATATAGCTTCTCGCCTCGTTCGACCGGAATGCATACCGACGAACCCCGTCCGAACCAGCTCCGCCTTTGATAAGCAGAGCGGCCGCTATTGGCTATTGCGTGTGTTATGCAAGCACTCATCCTTGGCAGGAGTGAATATGGAGATCGGCAGATCAGGTTTCCGGGTCGAATACGATTCGCTGGGCAAGCGGGAAATACCCGAGGAAGCGCGATATGGCATTCACACGCCTGGCGCCGTCGAGCACTGTCCCATATCGGGGACGCCGGTAGGCGCATACCCAGACCGGCTGAATGCGCTGGCGGCAGCCAAGCAGGCTGTCGCAGAAGTGAATGCCAAGTTGCGTCTACTTGAACCCCCACTTGGTGACGCAATCGTCGCCTCTTGCGTGGAGGCACAGAAAGGACGCTTGTGTGACCAGTGCTTCGTCGACGTGACTCAGGGCCGCGCTGACACTGAGAACGACATGAACGCCGACGAGGTGATATGCAACCGCGCTCTTGAAATTCTGGGTCGTCCGCGCGGCGACTATGTTCATCTGGATCCAGGTGCGCGCATGTGTCCCGGAGGCGGCAATGTCTATTCGACCGTACTTAGGATCTCGATCTGCGCTGCGATTGAACACCTATGTGACGGGTGCGATGCGTTGCGGTCCGCCTTCGTCAGAAAGGCGCAGGAATTCCGCGATTTGCTGCAACTCGACCGAACCACCCAGTTATACGATGCAGTTCACACCACGCTGGCTTTCAAGTTTTTGACGCATGCGCTTATGCTGGACGAACAGATGGTCAGGTTGCGAGAGTCATCCGCGCAGCTTCGTGAAATCTATCTTCGCGCGACGATTGACGCGGGCGCTACGGCCCATTCCGGATATGAAGTCGAAGCGGTTGAAGTTGAAGCGGTTGATGCAGTAAACGCAATGACCGCGCTCGGTTTGCCTATGGCGTCAACTCCGATTGAAAGAACCCAGGAGTGTGCCGCGTATTTGCGGATTTCCGGCATTTTGACCGACATCGCCGTCGAGCTTTCGAACGCGAGCAGCGACCTCCATCTGATATCCATCCGGGCACTATTCGACGTGCCCGAAATCGATCTCGCGTGGATGCGGACCGACTGCTTTGTCACGCCTGGCAGACCGAATGCGGTGATTTCCGATGTCGTCCGTCAGATGGCACTCCGGATTTTGGCGAGCGACGTCGCGGTCACGTTCGCGGCTGAATCGGTTCAGGTGCATCCATGCAAGACGCTGGCCGAGCACTGCATCAGGGAGATCGCGGCCGCTTCCGAACAGATCCGGGAGATGCCCGAGTGTCGTTGCGCGATGGCGACTGCGGCAAATCCCTATATTGGCGGCAAGAGTGCTCGCATACCCGGCGCGCATTCCAGATACAGCATGCTAAGAGAGGCGGTGCTGCACCGGCAACTGATAGCCGAGGAGGAACTCGACCGGGCCCTTTGCGCTGGCGCAGGCGATTTATCGGTAGTTTTGTCGATGCCGGGGTAGAGAGCAAAAGACCCGTGAGGCAAGTGTGCATGTAAGCGCGCGAATCAGACGCTGAGTGCGCGCGTCCCATCGGGAGGGCACATGTTGCCGGCATGCCATGGCGATACGTAGGAGTCCAGCGTATTGAGAGATTGTTTGCGCACCCATGCTGACGGCGAACCGTGCTTCATTGCATGGCGGGTCTACAGCATCGGGAAATTTTTTACCTGGATCAATCCTCTGCCTTGTGAACATCGTGAAACATTCCGTTCCTGTCGCGCCTAAAATTGCACGTATCTTCTTATCTTCGTTCATACGCTTGCCCAAGCGGACGCACGTGATGGTCGCGGCTTGCAGCGCAATCCTGCTGTCGGCATGCCAGCCACGCGAAGCCGCCGCTCCTGAGCCGAAGCCCGTGGTCGCCCTGGCCGTTCACGCTGACGGGCGCGCGGTAGGTGCGTCGCTGCCGGCTCAGGTGCAGGCGCGCTACTCGACGGCGCTTTCGTTCCGGGTGGGCGGCAAGATCATCGAACGGCGGGTTCATCTCGGCGATGCCGTCAAGGCGGGACAGGTTGTTGCACTGCTCGACCCGACCGACCTGCGCAATAACCTGGCCAATGCACGAGCCCAGCTCGATGCCGCCGAACATCGACTTGTCTACGCGAAGCAGCAGCTCGACCGCGATCAGGCGCAGGCGCAGGCGAACCTGATCGCGCCGGCGCAACTTGAACAGACGCAGGACGCCTACTCCACCGCGCTCGCCCAGCGTGATTCGGCGCTCGCCCAGATGGCGCTCGCCTCGGACAATCTGCGCTATGCGACGCTGACAGCGGACCACGACGGCGTGATTGCCTCGGAGGACGCCGACACGGGCCAGAACGTTCAGGGAAGCCAATCGATCTATCATCTCGACTGGACGGGCGACGTGGATATCGTCTGCGACGCGCCCGAGCGGACGCTGAACTCGCTGACAGTTGGCAGCATGGCGCGCGTGACGCTGCCGGCGCTACCCGGCAAGACCTTCGAGGCGCGCGTGCGCGAGGTATCGGCTGCTGCCGATCGAGAAAGCCGCACCTGGCGCGTCAAGCTGACGCTGGCCGCCCCGAGCCGCGACGTGCGCCTCGGCATGACGGCGATTGTGGGGTTCGATGCCGTCGGCGACGCGCACGTGGGGCAGATTTTTACGCTGCCTGTGACGGCGCTCTTTCACGAGGGTGAGCACCCCGCTGTCTGGGTGGTGCGCGCCGGCAGCGACACACTCGAACTGCGCCCGGTCACTATCCAGCGATATGACGAGCGCACCGTCTCGATCGGATCGGGCCTCCGCGACGGCGACCGCGTCATGCTCCAAGGCGCACACGCCGTGAGCGCAGGCCAGCATGTGCAGGTGGTGCCCCCGCTGGATCCCGAGGGCTTCCCGTCATGAGGACGCGCGACAGTGAATCCGCAGGCAACAGCGCGCCCGTCCCGCGTTCCGACGCCGAAACGCCGGGTGAAGGTGGCTTTAACCTGTCTGCCTGGGCGTTGCGTCATCAGCAACTGGTGATCTTTCTGATCGGGCTCGCCACGCTTTTCGGCGTGATCGGTTATACGCAACTCGCGCAGTCGGAAGATCCGCCGTTCACCTTCCGGACGATGGTGATCAAGACCTACTGGCCTGGTGCGACTGCGCGCGAGGTGCAGGAACAGATCACGGACCGGATCGGCCGCCAGCTACAGGCCGCGCCGCACATCGACTACATCAAGAGCTACTCGCGGCCTGGCGAGTCGATGATCTTCTTCGCCATGAAGGACTCCGCGCCCGTCAAGGCAGTGCCGGAAACCTGGTATCAGGTGCGCAAGAAGGTCGGCGACATTGCCGCAACGCTGCCGAAGGGAACCGTCGGCCCGTTTTTCAACGACGAATTCGGCGACGTCTACACCAACATCTATGCGCTTGAAGGCGACGGCTTTTCGCCGGCGCAACTGCACGACTACGCTGACAAGCTGCGCACAGTCCTGCTGCGCATACCCGGTGTGGCGAAGGTCGACTATTTTGGCGACCCCGATCAGCACGTCTTCGTCGAGATATCGAATGCGCAGCTCACGCGGCTTTCGATCACGCCGCAACAGCTCGCGCAGGCGATCGACGCACAGAATGCCGTGGCGCCCGTCGGCACCATCACGACCGCGGACGACCGCGTGTTCGTGCGGCCGAGCGGCGCATTCAAAGACGTGCAGGCACTCGCGGACATGCTGATCACCATCAACAAGCGCACGTTCCGGCTGGGCGACATCGCGAAGGTCACACGCGGCTATGACGATCCGCCGGTGACGCAGATGCGCGTCGGCGGCCAGGCGGTGCTCGGCATCGGCGTGACGATGCAAAAGGGCGGCGACGTGATCGACCTCGGCAAGGCGCTCGACGCAAAAGCCGCCGAACTGCAGGCCACGCTGCCGGCGGGTCTGAAACTCGCGCCGGTTTTGAGCATGCCGCACGCGGTCAAGCACTCGGTGGATGAGTTCGTGAGATCGGTTGGCGAAGCGGTGGCGATCGTGCTGGTCGTGAGCCTCGTCTCGCTCGGCCTGCGCACGGGCATGATCGTCGTGATCACGATTCCGATCGTGCTGGCGGTGACGGCACTGTGCATGCACGTGTTCAATATCGGGCTCGATAAGGTTTCGCTCGGCACGCTCGTGCTCGCGCTGGGGCTGCTCGTCGACGACGCGATCATCGCTGTCGAAATGATGGCGGTGAAGCTGGAACAGGGCTGGAGCCGCATGCGCGCAGCGGCCTTCGCCTATACAAGCACGGCATTCCCGATGCTGACAGGCACGCTCGTCACCGTATGCGGCTTCCTGCCGATTGCGCTCGCCAAATCGAGCACGGGCGAATACACGCGTTCGATCTTCGAAGTGTCGGCCATTTCGCTGATCGTTTCGTGGTTCGCGGCAGTCGTGCTGGTTCCTTTGCTGGGCTTCCACATGTTGCCGGAGCGCAAGGGCCATGAGGGCAGCGGCCATGGTCACGATCACGACGTCTATAGCACCGGCTTTTACCGGCGCCTGGGGGGCTGGGTGTCATGGTGTGTCGAGCGTCGCTGGGTCGTACTCGGCGTCACCGCGGTGCTCTTCGCGATTTCCATGCTGGCCTTCACGCGCGTGCCGCAGCAGTTCTTCCCGAACTCGGAGAGGCCAGAGCTGCTCGTCGACCTGCGGCTGCCGGAAGGCGCCTCCTTCGAGGCGACGCTGCGTGAAGCGAAGCGCCTGGAAAAGGTGCTCGACGGCAAAGCCGGGATCGAGCGCTTCGTCGACTTTGTCGGCACCGGTGCGCCGCGCTTTTACCTGCCGCTCGACCAGCAGTTGCAGCAGCTCAACTTCGCGCAGTTCGTGATTTCCGCTAAGAGCGTTGAGAAGCGCGAGGAACTGATGCGTTGGCTCGACGGCATGCTCGAGAAGGACTTCTCCGGCATGCGCACGCGTGTCGCTCGGCTCGAGAATGGTCCGCCGGTCGGGTTCCCGATCCAGTTCCGCGTGAGCGGCGACGATATCGCGACCGTGCGATCGCTTGCTCAAGAAGTGTCGGACAAGGTCCGCGCCGATCCCCGCACGCGCAACGTCCAGTTCGACTGGGACGAGCCGGCGGAGCGCTCGATCTCGTTCGAGATCGATCAGAACCGCGCGCGCCAGCTTGGCGTCACGTCGGAAGATGTGTCGAACTTCCTCGCGATGACGCTATCGGGCTACACGGTGACGCAGTACCGCGAGCGCGACAAGCTGATCAACGTCGATCTGCGTGCGCCAAAGAGCGAACGTGTCAATCCGGCGCAGCTCATGAGCCTCGCGATTCCGACGCCCCACGGCCCGGTGCCGCTCGGTTCGCTCGGACACGTGCGCGATACGCAAGAGTACGGCGTCATCTGGCAACGCGACCGTCAGCCGACCATCACGGTGCAGGCGGACGTGCGCGGCGACGCGCAGGGGATGGACGTGACCCACGACATCGAACATGCGCTTGCCACGCAACGCGCCAAGCTGCCGGTCGGCTATCGCATTGAGGTGGGCGGCGCGGTCGAAGAAAGCGTGAAGGGCCAGACGTCGATCAATGCCGAAATGCCGTTGATGATCATCGCCGTGCTGCTGTTGTTGATGATCCAGCTCAAGAACTTCGCGCGGACCTTCATCGTCGTGCTGACGGCGCCGCTCGGCCTGATTGGCGTCGTGGCCGCGCTGCTGCTGTTCGGCAAGCCCTTCGGCTTCGTCGCGTTGCTGGGCGTGATTGCCATGTTCGGCATCATCATGCGCAACTCCGTGATTCTGGTCGACCAGATCGATCAGGACATCGCGGCGGGGCATGGACGCTTCGACGCGATTATCGGTGCAACGGTGAGGCGTTTCAGGCCGATCATGCTGACGGCCGCCGCCGCCGTCCTTGCGCTGATTCCGCTGCTGCGCTCGGGCTTCTTCGGCCCGATGGCGACCGCACTGATGGGCGGCATCACGATCGCCACAGTACTGACCGTGTTCTTCCTGCCCGCGCTGTACGCGGCGTGCTTCAGGGTCCGGCACGACGACCGCGGGATGCAACAGGTCGTGGACGAGCAGACGGAGGTTTGATGATGAGCGTCGCCTACAAGACATCCGTGATGGCCGTGGCTGTGGCCATCGCACTGACGGCCTGCACGTTCGGCCCGAACGGCGCACCCCCGGCGATGCCTTCGCCCGTGCACTACGGTGCCGAGGCACAGCCGGCGAAGACCGTCGCAGCGGGCGGCGTGGCGCAGCAGTTCGATATCGGCGCAGTGGGCGTTCCGCAATGGTGGCACCTTTATCGGTCGGACGCGCTGAGTGCACTGGTCGAGGAAGGCTTGCGCAACAGCCCCACGCTCGGGGCTGCGCAGCGGACGCTCGCAGCCGCGCAGCAGGAGCTGCGCGCCCAGGTCGGCGCATCGACGCTGCCTTCAATCGATGCTGCCGCACAAGTCGATCGCGGGCGTTCACCGCTTGTGCCCGGCATTGGCCCCAGCGAGGTTCGCTATAACTTTTTTGCCGGACAGGTTCTCGCGTCCTACACCTTTGACCTGTTCGGTGCGACGCGTTCGGCGAACGCGGCCAGCGCCGCTCGCGTAGACGTGCAGGCGTATCAACTGGAGGCGGCGCGGCGCGCGCTGGCGGCAAACATCGTCGGTACGACGATCAGCGTGGCGGCACTCGATCGCCAGATCGCGCTCACCGAACGGCTCGTCGCCGTGGCCAGGACGGTCGCGAACGAGGACCAGCAGCGGTACGCACTCGGGTCAGTTTCCCGTGCGCAGGCGCTCGCATCGACGCAGGATGCGGCTACGGCTGCGGCGAGTCTTCCTGCATTGCGCCAGCAGCGCGCCACAGCCATCCATGCGCTCGCGGTGCTGATGGGCCGCACGCCGGACAACGCCCCGGCCGTTCCCGATCTCGACAGCCTGGTGTTGCCCGAACACGTGCCTGTCGAGGTGCCGTCGGTCCTGCTGCGTTCGCGCCCCGACGTTCAGGCAGCCGACGCCGCCCTGAAGGCCGCAGCCGCCGATGTCGGCGCTGCGACCGCGCAGCTCTTTCCGAGCCTGTCACTGACGGGCTCGATGGGCCGTGGCGGCTTTAGCTGGCCCGCGCTTCTCTCGGGAGCGGGCGGACTCTGGGCCATTGGTGCGAGCCTGACGCAACCGATTTTCCATGGCGGCGCGCTGTTCGCGCACCGCAAGGCGTCGATCGATGCTTACGATGCGGCCGTGCTGAACTACAAGTCCACCGTTCTGTCGGCGTTCCAGAATGTCGCGGATTCGCTTGCCGCGCTGGATAACGACGCACAGACACTCGCGTCGACGGAAGCGGCGGCGGAGGCCGCGAGGGCGGCATTCGATGATACGGCGTCGCGCCATCGCATGGGCTCCCTGCCTTCTACGGCACAGTATGCCAGTGAGCAGCGGTTTCTAAGTGCACAGCTCACCTCGATTCGCGCAGCAAGCCAGCGTATGAGCGATACTGCGGCGCTGTTCCAGTCGATGGGCGAACTGCCGGCCGGTCAGTCGGTAGCCGCGTCAAGAGAATGATCGTCCCTCGATGAGTTCGGGATGAGCGGCCCTTGACCGGGTCGCCATCCATCGAGAGTAGCTGTGGTGCCAGGCGCTAGTTAGGCACCCACAACATAAATGAGCCGGCATTTCTGCCGCGTCGAATGACACCAGAAAATTCATCCTGGTCGGTCCGTATGGAGCATCAGAAACTGATTGCCTGCCACGAATGCGATCTACTATTTCGCAAACCTACGCGTCTGAAAGGGCAGGTTGCCAGCTGTTCGCGCTGCGGTGCGAGCCTGAAAGGGATGCATGGCACCGGGCTGCTACACGCACACGCGGACGGCGAAAATCCGCGAGACTACAGGCTGGCTCGTGTTTTGCCTGTCGACCCTCGCGGTTCGGGCAAGTTCACCATGGCAATCCGTCTTCTAAAAGTACTCGTCATACTGCTGATTTCAGGCGCAGGCTTCTGCCCAGTCGCGGCGCACGCGTACGCGCTTGATGGGCAATTCGACTGCAGGGCGAGTCCACACGCGTTTATCGGGCAGCTCATCAACAACCAGTACATCGACCCGAATCCGATGCACGTTGAGGCGAATTCGGTCAACGCGTTTCGCCCAGCGCAAGGCAGCGACATAACGGCCTTCGGCTTTCGTGTCTACGCCGTGCTTGGGTACGAGCAGGACAACGGGACGTTCAAGAAGGGCCGCGGCAATGCGTTCGCGGGCCCGCTGTACGGCGCTGTGCTGTCCGCTCCCAGCGACGCGGTCGAATCGCGCGTGCGCGATGCTGGCAGCAACGCTACCGTGCGCGTGGTGATTCCGTTGTTGCTGACCGCGGTGGTCTGCAGCCCGTCTTGACGTGCGACGTCCGTACCCCCAGGGTGCAAGGCTTCCTGCCTGCCACGCCTCTTCGGCGCCGAAGTCAGGCTGGGAGCCTGCCAATGACCGCTTCTCAAGAGAGCCGAATGAGTACTTCCGACCCATTGAACCTGGCACCCCATCTGCGGCAGCTACTGAACCCCTGAGCTGCCATTCGCCGATTTGCTTATCCATGTTTGTCAAGCGGTGTTGAGCGGTTTAACGGAAGACTTCCGGCGGTCTATTTGGCAGACGAATCGTTGGTGGACCACACCCGCACCATCGCGATGATCGAGGTGGACAACGGGCACAAGCATGAGCCGGCTCGCCAACGCATCCGCGTTGGGGCGTCCCCGCCTGCTCAACGATCGGAACTGGGACGACTATAATTTTTAGTTCAGGGGTCCGCACCATTGGCAACGAGGCGAAGCTTGGCGCACTTGCACCTGGACTTGCAAAGTCGCTCACCGATTCTGCGCTACGGCTTATCCGTCGTCTGCGTTGGGGCTGCACTTGGGCTGGCGCTCGTGTTCCGGTCTTTCGGGATCCACGACGTCTACGGGTCCCCCTTTAACTTCGCCATCGGCGTTGTTTGCTGGTATTTAGGGGCAGGACCTTCCGTGCTGGCAGTCGTGCTATCGGTGGCATCCTACGATTATTTTCTTTCTGAGCCGCTGTACACCATCGGTCTTCCAAGCAAGGATTTTCCGCGTTTTTTAGTTTTCACGGCATGGGCCTTGATCTTTGTCGCTTTCGTCGCTGCGCGACGGCGAATCGAAACTGAGCTTCGTCACACCAGCGATCGCCTTCAGGCCGAATTGCAACAGAGTCAGCATAAAGAAAGCGAGATTCACAGGCTCAATCAGGAAGTCACCGCGCGGGCTGAGCAGCTTGAAACGAGTAACAAGGAACTGCAATCCTTCGCCTATTCCGTCTCGCACGATCTACGCGCGCCACTTCGCCATGTGATCGGATACTCCGAGCTACTACAAAAACAGGCGGCTTCTTCGCTCGATGATAAAAGTCGTCGCTACATACAAACGATTGTCGAGGCGGCAAAAAGAATGAGTAACCTGATCGACGATTTGCTGGCCTTTTCCAGGGTCGGACAGGTGGGGACCACAAAGATGCCGGTGAGCCTCGACCAGCTCGTCAAGGAGGTCGTTGCGGAGATCGGGCAAGACACGAGAGGGCGAGACATTGTATGGACAATCAAGGCTCTTCCGGTCTGCTACGGGGATCGTCCCATGCTCCGGTTGGCTATCACCAACCTCGTCGCCAATGCGGTCAAATTCACACGCATGCGAACGCGGGCCGAAATCGAGATTGGTTGCGTGGACCCGAATAAAGACGTGGTAGAGGTGTTCGTCAAAGATAATGGTGCAGGCTTTGACATGCGGTATGCGCATAAGCTGTTCGGCATTTTTCAACGACTGCATCTCCCGGAGCAGTTTGAAGGTACTGGCATCGGACTAGCTATCGTTCAACGCATCATCGTCCGCCACGGAGGCAAGGTCCGTGCAGAGGGGGTGGTGGATCAGGGCGCTACTTTCTATTTCTCACTGCCTAAAGCACACGGTGCAACGGCAAAGACTGCGAGGACACCATGGACCAACTAGGACGCATTCTGCTCGTCGAGGATGACCCGAGAGATGTCGAACTCACTCTGACCGCGCTGTCAGACTGTAACTTGGTAAACGAGGTAGTGGTTACCCGAGACGGAAAGCAAGCCTTGGATTACCTCTATTGCAGGGAGGAATTTGTCGATCGCTTCAACGAGAACCCTTCAGTCATGTTACTGGATCTGAAACTCCCCAAGGTCGATGGCCTGGAAGTCCTGGACACAGTGAAGTCGGACGAACGTTTGAAGCTCATTCCCGTGGTGGTGCTCACATCGTCGCACGAAGAGGAAGATATGATACGAAGCTATAAACTCGGGGTAAACGCGTACGTCGTAAAGCCGATCGACTTTCATGAATTTGTAAAGGCCATCAAGCAGATGGGTGTCTTCTGGGCAGTCGTCAATGAGCCACCGCCGGGCAGCATGCGGAAGGGGCAATAATGTCGGGGCTTCGCATTGTGTTGCTGGAAGATAACGCGAATGACGCCGAACTCATTCAAGAGCTCCTTCAAGCCGATCATCTCTGCTGCGAAATCGTTCGCGTGCAATCGCGTGCGGACTTCGACGCTGCGTTGAAAACCGTTGGAATCGACCTGATTCTCGCGGATTACAAACTTCCGGCGTTCGACGGCCTCTCGGCATTGGAGGTCACTCTGCGCGAACGTCCCGAGGTGCCCTTTATCCTGGTTTCCGGCACGCTTGGCGAAGAACTGGCGGTAGAGGCGCTAAAGAGTGGCGCTACCGATTTTGTTCTGAAGACGCGGCTGTCGAGGCTCGTGCCCGCAGTGCGGCGCGCGCTGCGCGAAGCAAGTGAGCGCGCCGAACGCAAGAACGTCGAGCAGGCGCTACACCGGAGCGAGATGTATCTGGCGGAAGCCCAACGACTGAGCCACACAGGGAGTTTTGGCTGGCACCTATCGAGCGGCGAGATCTATTGGTCAGATGAGACTTATCGAATATTCGAGCTCGACGCTGCCATCAAGCCCACCGTGCAGGCCATCATCGACCGGACGCATCCGGACGATCGTGTCCGTCTGCAGCAAATCATTGACCGCGCCGCAAGCGAAAGGAAGGCATTTACGGTCGAGCATCGTCTGCTGATGGCTGATGCTTCTATCAAGTATGTTCGAGCTGTGGCGCATGGCGTGAGCGGCTGTGGTCCGGATCGCTTCCGTTTCGTGGGCGCGGTCATGGATATCACCGAGCGCAAACGCACCGAACAAACACTGCTCGAACGCGAGTCGAAGATCCGGCGCCTCGTGGATGCCAACATCATCGGGATCATCGTCTGGAATTTCGATGGTGAGATTCTCGAGGCCAATGACGCATTTCTGCGCATCGTGGGATACGAGCGTGAAGATATAGGCTCAGGTCGCGTAGGCTGGAGGGATCTGACGCCGCAGGAATGGCTCCCGCGCAGCGAACGGGCCCTGGTGGAGGCCGGGCAGACGGGGCGCGCCCAGCCTTACGAGAAGGAGTACATCAGGAGGGACGGTAGCCGTGTGCCCGTTATGGTCGGTTTGGCCACGTTTGACGCAAGCGGGACGGAAGGTGTGGCATTCGTCGTGGATCTGACCGAGCGCAAGCGTGCCGAAACCGAAGCCCACGAGAGCGATCGGCGTTACCAGGAGGTGCAAAGGGAGCTGGCGCACGCGAATCGTGTCGCAACCATGGGCCAACTCACGGCCTCGATCGCTCATGAAGTCAACCAGCCGATCGCCGCGACGGTCACCAACGCCCAGGCGGCGCTGCGATGGCTCGCCGGCCAGCCTCCCGAAGTCGAGAAGGCCCGGCAGGCGCTCGGCCGGATCGTCGACGACGGTAACCGAGCGGGGAACGTAATCGGCCGCATCCATGAACTGATCAGGAAGACGCCGCCACGGAAGGAACCGGTGGACATCAACGAGGCAATCCGCGAGGTGATTGAGCTCACCCGTGGCGAAGCGTGGAAGCACGGCGCCTCGGTGCAGACGCATCTCGCGGACCGGTTACCGCCAGTTGAAGGAGATCGGGTCCAGTTGCAACAAGTCCTCCTTAACTTGCTCATCAACGCGATGGAGGTGATGAGCGGTGTCAGCGATGGCGTGCGGGAATTGCTCATCAGCACGGCAAGAGCCGACTCGGGCTGTGTACTCGTGACGGTGCTCGATTCGGGGCCTGGCTTTGCCGCGGACAGTGCCGAGCGCCTTTTCGCTCCTTTCTACACCACCAAGCCGACCGGCTTGGGGATGGGGCTGCCGATCTGCCGTTCGATCGTCGAGGCACACGGCGGCCGATTGTGGGCAAGCGCGAACGTGCCGCACGGCGCGATCTTTCAATTCACGGTGCCCGCCCATCCAGACGCTTCATCGTAACTGCGAGCAGCACGAGAACTTCCTCGCGCTGCTGTCCGTCCGTTGGCCAAGGCAGAGATGCTATGTGGGACTACCCACGCCAGACCCGTGTAGGGCAACGCTAATTAAGTCCACCGAACCGGTACGTCAAGCGTCAGAGATCGGATCGAACGAGGAAGGCGAAACAGGATGAAGCAGCAGACGCTGGCGATGGCAGCCGATCAAGGAACGGGTTTCGAGACGCACCGCAAACGCACGCGGCGCGACGAGTTTCTCGAACCATGAACGCGATCGTGCCATGGGCGCAACTGTGCGCGGTGATCGAGCCGCATTATCCGAAGCGCGGCAATGGCCTCCCGCCTATTGGTCTTGAGCGCATGCTGCGGATCCACTTCGTGCAGCACTGGTTCAATCTGGCCGACTTCGCCTGTGAAGAGGCGCTGTACGGCAGCGCCAGCCGCCGCGTGCTGCCGGATGAGTCAGGTTCATGTCGACCGTGAAGAGACCCTCGCTAGCTGATGCCGCGAGGCCGTTGGTCCCGCGTCGGCTGCCATTCGCGCGATCGAGGAAGGGACCAAAACTGGCCTATTCTGTTGAATCGCCGCGCAGCGCCTTCGACCTGCCCGTAAAAACGGTCGACCACTCTGATCGGTCATCTCCGCGGCGTGCTTTCTGCGATGCGCGTGCACTAGCGCAAGTTCGTTTTGGCAAGCTCGATGATTTCATCGCCTCGCCCGCTGAGGATCGCGCGCAGCATGAACAGGCTAAACCCCTTCGCATGCGCGAGCTCGACCTTGGGCGGCATCGCAAGTTCGTACTTCGATGTCACCACATCGACGAGCGCCGGCCCCGAATGTGAAAAAGCGGCTTTCAGCGCGTCCGGAAGACTTTCCGACTCCTCAACCCTGATACTGAAAATCTCGGCGCCTTTCGCAATCGCCGCAAAATCGGTCTTGCTCAGATCCACGTTGGTATCCACGAATCCGGCAGCCTTCAACTCCATCGAAACGAAGCCAAGCAGACTGTTGTTGAACACGACAACCTTGATCGGCAGATCCAATTGTCGCGCCGATAGAAGATCGCCGAGTAGCATCGACAATCCGCCGTCGCCGGAAAGCGAGACGACCTGGCGCCCAGGATTCGCGCCCTGCGCGCCGAGCGCCTGCGGCATGGCATTCGCCATCGATCCGTGATTGAACGAGCCATGCAACTGCCGCTTGCCGTTCATCGTCAGATAGCGGGCCGCCCAGAGTGTCGGCGTGCCGACATCCGCGGTAAAAATGGCATCTTCGTCGGCCGCTTCGTCGATGAGCCTGGTCAGGTATTGCGGATGAATTGGCCTGCCTGGAGCGGACGCGACGGCGAGGTCGTCCAGCCCTTTTCTTGCCGAAGCGTAGTGCTTGCGCGCGTTCTCGAGAAACCCACGATCGGTCTTTCTGGGCAAACGCGGCAGTACTGCCTTGATCGTATCCTTGACCGTTCCCACCAGTCCAAGTGCAAGCGGCGCACGATGGCCGAGTTGCGAGCCCTTCCAATCGATCTGGACAACCTTTGCGCTGCTCGGATAAAACGGGCGATACGGAAAATCCGTGCCCAACATGAGCAGCGTGTCGCATGATTGCATCGCGTGATAGCCCGAGCTGAAACCAATCAGGCCCGTCATGCCCACGTCGAAAGGATTGTCCCATTCGACAAACTGCTTGCCGCGCAAAGCGTGAACCACGGGCGCAGCCAGCGTGTCCGCCAATGCTACGACTTCGTCATGGGCGCCTTGCGTGCCGCTGCCGCAGAGCAACGTCACAGCCGCGGACGTGTTGAGAAGATCCGCCAGTCGGTCGAGGTCGTTATCTGCCGGAACGATGGACGGCGGAGCCGATTCGGTCCAACTCGCGGTTTCCACGGGCCCATCGCTCAACGCTACGTCGCCCGGTAACACGATGACGGCGACTCCGCGCTGCTCGACGGCAGTGTGCATTGCGCGCGCGAGGACGCGAGGAAACTGCTGCGCGTTCGACACCAACTCGGCGAAATAGCTGCATTCCCTGAACAACTCCTGAGGATGTGTCTCCTGAAAGTAGCCGAGGCCGATTTCCGTCGACGGAATATGCGCTGCAATCGCGAGCACGGGCTGGTGATTGCGATGACAGTCGAACAGTCCATTAATCAGGTGAAGATTGCCCGGACCGCAGCTGCCCGCGCACACGGCGAGCCGCCCTGTCGATGCAGCATCGGCACCGGCCGCAAAAGCGGCACTCTCCTCATGACGTGTGTGCATCCAGCGGATCGAGCCGAGTCGGCTCAGGCTAAACGCCAGTCCATTCAGACTGTCGCCCGTCACGCCCCAGATGCGCTCGACCCCTGCGGCCTCGAGCGTTTTTGCCAGATATTCAGCGATCGTCTGCTTTGCCATGGTCAACTCCTCACTGAAAAAGGAATGCCGGCACCCGCCAAGCCGGGCTGTGGCCAGCCGTAACGTGCAAGAAGGCGGTTAGCGGCGCGTCGGAATGCAGTTCCATCGGGTCGTGCGACTCGCCGCTCAACTGATACCTTAGTGCATATCAGGCATGTCGGCACTTCGAAAGGAGGCGGGCGAAAATCATGCGGGCTGCGGTTGGATTGGCCCGCGCGCTTGACGCCGACAACGACCAGGAAGCGGTGCAGATCTGCTTGCCCTGCACGACTCACCCGCCACGCAGCGCGCCCTGGGAGCCATTGGCTTCATGCGGTGGCGAAATGGAGCGTGGCTGCGGCTTTATCCGGCGGTAGACATCCTTGCGGCGAATGGGCTTTGCTTGTTCATGCTCGCTCGGCGTCGCCGGGTGCAAGTCCCTGGGAAAATGAGTTCGATCGAGTGCATGTTCGTGCGCCGCATACTGAGGTGCGCGAACATGCACATTGGCTTCGACGCTAGTAGCGCGCCACTTCGATTATCGCCTCCGCAAACGCCTGCGGTGCTTCTTGCGGCAAATTGTGACCGATCCCGCTTCCGATCGTACGTTGCGTGTATCTGCCGACGAATTTCTTCGCATACGACGCGGGATCCGGATGAGTGGCGCCGTTCGCGTCGCCTTCCAGCGCGATCGTCGGCACATTGATGACAGGCGCTGCCGCGAGACGCTTCTCCAGCGCCTCGTATTGGGGCTCCCCATTCGACAGACCTAGACGCCAACGGTAATTGTCGATCACGACGGCAACGTGGTCCGGGTTGTCGAACGCGCTCGCCGAGCGCTCGAACGTTGCATTGTCGAAGCTCCATTTCGGCGACGCGAGTTGCCAGATCAGCTTCGCAAAGTCATTCCGGTTCGCTTCATAGCCTTTCCTGCCGCGCTCGGTGGCGAAGTAGAACTGATACCACCACGCGAGCTCCGCCTTCGGCGCCAACGGCCGGGTGCCGACGCCCTGGCTGCCGATCAGATACCCGCTCACCGACACCAGCGCCGTGCACCGTTGCGGCCACAGCGCCGCGACGATATTTGCCGTGCGCGCTCCCCAGTCGAAGCCGCCGAGAATCGCGTGCTGGATCTTTAACGCGTCCATCAGCGCGATGACGTCGACAGCGAGCACCGACTGCTGAGCGTTGCGGATCGTCGCGGACGAACCGCTGGTGCGGAAGGATCGTCGAGGGCCGCTTATTCGCGTTCAATCAAATCCGCGCATCCATAGCGCATTTATATGGGCGGCCGCCGAGATCGCAAAGGACGTAGAAACTACGGTTTCAGGACACCACTCAAAGGAATCGCCGTGCCGTCAGTCGCGTTCGTCGTGTTCGATGGGTTTCACGCCATGTCGCTCGTCGCGCAGCCGGTGTTTTCGTTTGCCAATCAGAAATTCGGTGAATCGTTCTACGAAGTACTCACGCTGTCGGAACATGGCGCGCCGGTCAGACCGATCGGTGGTCCCACGGTGATGACCGAGCCCTTCGAAGAGCGAACGTTCGACACGGTCCTTTTCACGGGCGGCGATCCGGGCGCGGCGCGGCCGTCCCATGGGCTGCTCGCCTACGCACGTCACAGCGCGGCGACGGCCCGGCGCGTCGCCGCTATTTGCACGGGCGCCTTCGTGCTGGCCGAAGCGGGCCTTCTCGACGGCAAGCGCGCTACCACGCACTGGGTCTATGCGTCCGCGCTGCGGAAGCAGTTTCCGCGCATCCGCGTGGAGGAAGACCGGATTTACGCGGTCGACGGTTCGATTTGGACGTCGGCGGGCATGACGGCGGGAATCGATCTCGCGTTGGCGCTGGTCGAGGCCGATCTGGGGGTGGACGTTGCGAGATCGGTCGCGCAAACGCTCGTCGTTTCTCATCGACGCGCCGGTGGTCAGTCCCAGCATTCGGCGTTGCTGGAACTCGATGCGAAATCGGATCGCATTCAGTCCGCGCTGACGTACGCGCGGAAGAATCTCGCGCAACCGCTGCTGGTGGAACAACTGGCCGAAGTGGCGCGGCTCAGCCCGCGTCAGTTCAGCCGCGCGTTCCGGGCGGAGACGGGGCAATCGCCCGCCAAGGCCGTCGAGAGACTGCGTCTCGAAGCCGCGCGACTCATGCTGGAAAGGAGCCGCCATACGGTCGAACAGATCGCCCAGCAGACCGGATTTTCCGACCCGCGCCGCATGCGCGATGCGTTCACTCGAGCGTTTGGACAACCGCCACAGGCGATACGTCGCAATGCGCGCTGGGCCGCGCCGGGATGATGGGGGCGGCCCAGCGCAGTCTTCGATCGGTAGGTCTGGTCGGCAATGACCCGCGCGACCGTTTGCAGCGACTGCTCGAGCGTCGTCAAGCTGACCGAGCCGAGCGCGAGCCGGATCGCGTGCGGTACGTGCGCCGACGCCGCGAACGGATGCGCGGTCGAAACGGCGATCTTCTCGCGCCTCAGGGCCATGGCGATCGCGTCCGCGCGCACTTCCCGATCGCCGGCCGTTTGCGCGCGGCAACGTTGATGCTGAGCGTCGTCGCGATCGGATTCGGCATTCTCTTCGAGCATGTCAATGTGGCGTTTCTCGTCGGTCTGGTCGCCGCGGTCGCGGCCAGCGCGGATTTTCCGGTGCTGGTATCGTCTATTTTCTGGCGCGGCATGACGACTCGCGGTGCTGTCGTGGGCGGCGGCCTCGGACTCGTGTCCGCGGTGTTTCTGACGCTGTTTTCCAGGTCGGTATGGGTCGACGTGCTGCATCAGGCGCATGCGCTCGTGCCGCTCGACAACCCGGCGGTGATTTCAGTGCCGCTTGCGTTCGCGGGCATATGGATCTTCTCGATGCTGGATCGCGGCGCGGGCGCCCAGCGGGAGCGCGAAGCTTTCGCCATGCAGGAGTTCTATGGCCAGACGGGTCTCTTGCCCATGAAGGCGGTCGATCATTGATCGTGGATCGGTGCTCGTGAAATCGACAGGATGCGACGACTTCCTCATCGGCGGCGGAGTCGGCTGGCTCGCCGCGAATTTCGACTACCGAAACTCCACTTGCCTCCGACGGAGGCACATCCGTGCAGCACATCATTCAAAGGAATAGCGATGAATACCCGTGAAGTTGTCATTGCCCATGCCGTTCGCACGCCGATCGGCGCATTCGGCGGATCGTTGAAGGACGTCCCCGCAACTGCACTCGGCGCGCTCGCTGTGAGGGAAACGTTGCGGCGCGCCGCGCTCGATCCGAAAGCGCTGTCGTCCGTTGTAATGGGCAACGTCGTCCAGGCCGGCAACAGGATGAATCCGGCACGACAGGCCGCCATCGGCGGCGGCGTGCCCGTATCGGTACCCGCGTTCACCGTCAACCGTGTCTGCGGCTCGGGCGCGCAGGCGATCGTCTCGGCGGCTCAGGAAATCGCGCTTGGCTACGGTGAGGTGGCGGTTGCCGGCGGCATGGAAAGCATGGAGCGCGCGCCGTATCTGCTGGACACGGCACGGTGGGGCAGCCGCATGGGTAATGCGCAAATGCACGACAGCATGCTACGCGATGGTCTTGTAGATGCATTCTCGGGTGAGCACTCGGGCTGGCACACGGAAGATCTGGTGACGAAAGCCGACCTGACGCGGCGTGCCCAGGACGAGTGGGCGGCGCGTTCGCAGCAGCGGTTCGCGGCTGCGCAGGAACGCGGCGCATTCGATGCCGAACTCGTCGCCGTCGAAATAGAAGGGCGCAAGGGCAGCATCCAGTTCACGCGCGACGAGCAGCCGCGTCCGGAAACGACCGTGGAAACGCTGGCAAAGCTGCGTCCCGCGTTCCGTCCCGATGGCACGATCACGGCGGGCAATGCGCCCGGCCTGAACAGCGGTGCGGCGGCAATGGTCGTGGCCGAGCGCAGTTATGCCGACGCCAGGGGCATCGAACCGAGTGCGCGTCTTGCGGCTTTCGGCATCGCCGCCGTCGAGCCCGGCATGTTCGGTCTCGGTCCCGTGCCGGCCGTGCATATCGCGTTGGAGCGAGCGGGCTGGAAGCTCACCGATGTCGAACGCATCGAGATCAACGAGGCATTCGCCGCCGTGCCACTCGCGGTTGCCCAGCAGCTCGGACTCGCGCACGACATCGTCAATGTCGAAGGCGGCGCGATCGCGCACGGTCATCCGATCGGAGCAACGGGCGCGGTCCTGACCACGCGTCTCGTCCATTCGATGCGCCGCGACGGCCTGAAGCGCGGCATCGTCACGCTATGCATCGGCGGCGGTCAGGGTATCGCGCTCGCGCTGGAGATGCTGTAACGGCGGTCTGAGATTGCGCGGGAGTGGCGAGTTAGAGGGGGCAAAAGGGACATTCGGTTAGCGGACTGCGGTCCAGGAACACAACTGGCAAGACTGCAGGTGGCGCTGCACTCATGCATTGCTCACCGCTCAACTTCCGTCAAGCTTGATCTCGAAGCCCCGTCTCACCGCGGGGCGCTCGAACAAGGCCTCGTACCATCGCGTCACGTTCGGGTAGTCGGCAAGATCGACTTTGTGCCGCTCGTGTCGCCACGCCCAGCCGAGGATCGCGAAGTCCGCGACAGAAAGCTCGCCGGCAACGTACACATGGTTTGCGAGCCTTTTGTCCAGCACCGAATAGAGCCGGCGCGTTTCATCGGAGAAGCGCTTCAGTCCATAGCGTTTGTCGACTTCTGAAGCGAGCGCGGCGAAGTGATGCACCTGCCCGGGCATCGGACCGAATCCACCCATCTGCCACATCAGCCATTCAATCGCCGGCACCCGGTCGCGCAGGCTTGCCGGGAGGAATTTGCCGGTCTTCTCTCCAAGATAGAGCAGGACCGCGCCAGACTCGAATACGCTGATGGGCCGCCCGTCCGGGCCCTGTGGATCGACGATGACGGGAATCCTGTTGTTCGGGCTGATGGCGGTTTTAAGGTCGAAGCGCAACGGCGTTCTGAATGTTACGCCAAGGTCTGTAAGCAGTGCGCGACCCCACGCCCAACCCACGCCGGATTCGCGAACGCAGATACGGTGGATAGAGGTCTGCGTCGCGGTCCCACTCCATAATGGTTCGAGAGTAGGGTCCCCATGACGAAAAAAATCCAGAGATTTGGCAAAAAATCCCACAATTTTAGGAAACCGACGACTTCGTCGCCAGGCAGCGGCGCGACGTCATGGGCCGATTGCATTTCGTCAAGGAAAATCATACTTTGCCTGGACGGATTGGCTAAGATGTCGGAGGTTCGCGCGCGCTCCGGATGACGACAAAGCCTTGCCGCATCCCGATGCGCCGCGGCGTCGCACCGGGAAAACAGAAAACGTTGTCACGCTCCCGCTCGGAGGCCATTCATGACTATTGGCGTATATGCCACGCTGGTCGCGACGTCGCTCGTGCTGCTGCTCGGCGAAAAGCTCGTGCAGTGGATCGGCGTGCTAAGGACCTATTCGATTCCGGCGCCGGTGGCAGGCGGGCTCATCGTCGCGATCTGCGTGCTGATCACGCGCCTCACCACCCACGTGCAGGTCAGGTTCGATTCGACGATGCAGGCGCCGCTGATGCTCGCGTTCTTCTCGACGATCGGTCTGAATGCGCAGCTATCAAGTTTGAAGGCGGGCGGCCCGGTGTTGATCCGCTTTCTCGCGCTGGTCTGCGGGCTGCTGATCCTGCAGAACGTGGTCGGCTTGCTGCTCGCGTTCGCCCTCGGCGTCGATCCGCTGCTTGGGATTCTCGGCGGCTCGGTCACGTTGTCGGGCGGCCACGGTACTGGCGCCGCGTGGAGCCAGATCTTTGCCGAGCGTCACGGACTGGAGTCGGCGACCGAGATCGCGATCGGCTGCGCGACGTTTGGACTCGTGATGGGCGGCGTGCTCGGCGGTCCGGTCGCACGGCTGCTGATGCGGCGGATCAGCGCCGACGAGTTGCTGCGCGTCAAACAGCTAGAGGACAAAACGCTGGTCTTCGAAGAACCGAAGGCGCAGCAGGCCACCACGCCCGCCGCGATCATCACGACGCTCGCGCTGATCTCGATCTGCCTCGCGGGCGGCGAAATGTTTGCCGACCGGATCGCGGACACCGCGTTCGAATTGCCGACGTTCGTCTGCACGCTGTTCATCGGCGTGATCCTGAACAACGTGCTCGCGCTCGTGCGTGTGCGGATCGACCAGCACGCGGTCGCGCTTGTCGGCAACGTCGCGCTCGCGCTCTTTCTCGCGATGGCGCTGATGCGGCTCGACCTATGGGGGCTTGCCGCGCTCGCGGTGCCGATCATCTCGATCCTCGCGGCACAGACGCTGCTGATGGCGCTCTACGTGGTATTCATCACGTTCCCCGCGATGGGCCGCAACTACGACGCGGTCGTGTTGTGCGCGGCGCAATGCGGCCTCGGACTTGGCGCCACGCCGACCGCGATCGCGAACATGCAGGCGATCACGAACCGCTTCGGCCATTCTCATCTCGCGTTCCTGATCGTGCCCTTGACGGGCGCGTTTTTCATGGACATCGTCAACGCGATCGTCATCAAACTGTTTCTCGCGCTGCCGTTTTTCCATTGAGCAGCGGTGGCATTGGCACATCAACCCAAGCGGGCAAATACCATGAGCGATCCACGACACATCGCACCCGACAGCACCGCCGCGCGCGTCGCGTTATGGCGTGCGCTGCACGTGCAGGCCGACGCGCCGCCGCACGTGCTCGAAGACGAAGTCGGCTTGCAGTTGCTGGCACCCGCCGAAGACTGGCGCAGCCGTGGCGATATGGATCCGCGGTTCACGCGGCCGTTTCGCGCGTCGATCGTCGCGCGCGCACGCTTTATCGAGGATCTGGTCGTCGAGCAGGCCGGGCGCGGTGTGGATCAATACGTGATTCTGGGCGCCGGTCTCGACAGCTTCGCCCAACGCCGGCCCGACATTGCGTCGCGGCTCACCGTGTTCGAGGTCGACCCGCCGGGACCGCAAACGTGGAAGCGTCAGCGGCTCGGCGAGCTTGGTTTCGGCCTGCCGGACTGGCTGCGTTTCGTGCCGGTCGACTTCGAAGCGGGCGATAGCTGGCGGCAGCGTCTCGTCGCCGAAGGCTTCGACGAAAGCAGGCCGGCCGTCGTCGTGTCGACCGGCGTCAGCATGTATCTGACGAAAGAGGCGAATGCGGCGACGCTGCGCGAAGTGGCCGGGCTGGCGCGCGGCTCGACGTTCGCGATGACGTTCCTGTTGCCGCTGGAGATGGCGGACCCGGACGTGCGCCCCGGACTCGAAATGGCAGAGAAGGGCGCGCGTGCGAGCGGTACACCGTTCGTCAGCTTCTTCATGCCGCAGCAGATGATCGCCATGGCGCACGAAGCGGGTTTTGACGACGCGCGGCACGTGTCCGCGGCCGATCTGACGCAGCGCTACTTCGCGGCTCGGACGGATGGGCTGCGACCGCCGGGCAATGCGGAGGAATTGCTGGTGGCGAACACCTATGGGCGATGACGCCAACCGAAGTTACCAACCCGGCATGTGAGTCGTGAATACGCAATCGCTTTCCCCGCACCGCTATAATCGCGCTCGACCATGGCCTCCGAAGTCTACTCATGAAAAAGATCGCTGCTTTCGCACTCGTCGCCTGCGCACTCGCCGCCTGCTCGTCCCCGGAAAAGCAGGCGCAGCGCGCCCAGCAGGAGATCCTTCATAGCGAGCCGAACCTTCGCGCCGCGCAACGCGACGCGGTGATCGACTGCACACCGGCGAATTGCGATGCCGCGTGGGCGGCGACGAAACGCTATATCGAGCAGCATTCCGACACGCACGTGATCCGCGCGGACGCGGTCGCGATCGATACCGACGTGCCCGACGATTCGGGCAAAGCCGCTTTCTCAGCGACCCGCGCGAACAAGAGCACGGGCGGCGCGACGCTGTCGCTGTTCGCGCAGTGCCGCGGCATGTATGGGCCCGACAACGCGAAGGGCGACGACTATGACGAGTGCGCCGAGAAGATCCTGAAGATTCAGAACGGCTACGTGCCATATCTGCGCTCGCACGCATCGGCGCAATAGGCGGCAAGCTACCGGAACCACGGGGCCCCGAACGCGGCACTCGCGGAGCGATTCGCCGAACCCTCGCCACGATGCGGCGGGAGGCGCTATGCTGATGCCTCTTCGCCTCGCGGAACCTTCTCATGCAAGCTCCTGGCGCAACCGTACCGATCTCGCTCGTCAACGGGTTCCTCGGCAGCGTCGGGACGCGGCCGGATATCGTCGACCGGCATCTGTCGGGCGCGAACATTCCGCGCGCGCTTCTGGACCAGCCTGGAGCGCGCGTCACCGAGGAACAGTTCTCCACGCTCTACCGCTCGCTCGCGATCGAACTCGACGATGAGATGCCCGGCGTTTTCTCGCGCCCGCTGCGCAGCGGCGCGCTCAAGTTTCTCTGCCTGAGCCTGCTGGATGCGCCGAATCTCGAATCCGCGATGCACCGGTTCGGCCAGTTCTTCCATCTCGTGCTGGACGACTTCCGCTTCGAGTCGCGCCGCGGCGACCTCGTCGCGAGCCTGGCGCTGCGTCCGGGAAGCACGGGAGCGCTACCCGGCATGCTGGGCCAGGAACTGATGCTGAAGCTCGCGCATGGGATCGCGTCCTGGCTGATCGGTCAACGGATTGCGTTGTTGCAGGTGCAGTTCGCCTTTCCCCGTCCCGCTCACGCGCTCGAGTATCTTTATCTGTTTCCCGGACCGGCGAAGTTCGACTGCAATCAGACCTCGATGCAGTTCAGCAGTAGCTATTTCGACCTGCCCGTGCGTCAGCGCAAGGCGAACCTGCGCAGGTTTCTCGCTCGCGCGCCGGAAGACTGGATCTTCGTTTCGTTCAACGAGCAGCTGTTCAGTCATCGCGTGCGGGAACATCTCGCGTCCCGGTTGCCCGACGTCCCGTCCATCGAAGAGGCGGCGGAAGCCCTCCACTGCTCGGTCAGAACGCTGTGCCGTCATCTTGCCGCCGAGGGCACGGCGTTCCAGGTGCTCAAGGACGAATTGCGCCGCGACATCGCGATCCAGCGCCTGACGGGCACGCACGAGCCCATCGCCATCATCGCGGGCGACGTCGGCTTCGGCGACCCCACCGCATTCCACAGAGCGTTCCGTCACTGGACCGGCAGCACCCCGGCGGCCTATCGCCGGGGTGGCTGATCGCGTCATATCGATGCGTCGGCAACACCCGCCGACGCAGTTCCCACGGGGCGCTTACTCCCTCCGACGTGGCCAGAGATGTCAATAGATCGTCCGGTTTGGACAACCGGGCAGGGCCTGTCCGACGCTACGATTCAGCCATACGTTACCCCGGCCGCATCGGTGCCAGACGGGTGACTTTCCCTACGGACTATCTGATCGGAAGAATGGTAATGAGCTACGTCGCGCCTCTCAAAGAGATGTTGTTTGCACTCACGGAACTGGCCGGAATCGACCAACTGGCGGGCTTGCCCGGCTGCGAGGACGCAACCGCCGACACCGCTCGCGCGGTGCTCGAAGAGGCCGCGCGGCTGCACGAAGGCGTGCTCGCGCCGCTGAACGTCGACGGCGACCGCAGCCCGAGCACCTGGAAGGACGGCGTGGTGACCGCCACGGCCGGTTTCAAGGACGCGTTTCGCCAGTTCAGCGAAGGCGGCTGGCAGGGTTTGCAACATCCGACTGAATACGGCGGTCAGGATCTGCCCAAGCTGCTGTCGACGCCCTGCATCGAAATGCTCAACGCCGCCAACCTGTCGCTGGGGCTGTGCCCGCTCCTGACCGACGGCGCGATCGAAGCGCTGCTGACGGCAGGTAGCGAGGAGCTGAAGCAGCGCTACGTGCCGAAGATGATCGCAGGTGTTTGGACCGGCACGATGAATCTGACCGAGCCGCAAGCCGGCTCCGACCTCTCGCTCGTGCGCAGCCGCGCCGAGCCGCAGGGCGACGGCTCGTACCGGATCTTCGGCACGAAGATTTTCATCACCTGGGGCGAGCACGACATGACGGAAAACATCGTGCATCTGGTGCTCGCACGCACGCCGGGCGCGCCTGAAGGCGTGAGAGGCATTTCGCTGTTCGTCGTGCCGAAGGTCCTCGTCAACGAAGACGGCTCGCTCGGCGAGCGCAACGACGTTCACTGCGTATCGATCGAACACAAGCTCGGCATCAAGGCGAGCCCGACCGCCGTGCTGCAGTTCGGCGATCACGGCGGCGCGATCGGGCAGCTCGTCGGCGAGGAGAACCGCGGTCTGGAGTACATGTTCATCATGATGAACGCCGCGCGCTTCGCCGTGGGGGTACAGGGCGTGGCGATCTCGGATCGCGCGTACCAGCAGGCCGTCGCGTATGCGAAGGAGCGCGTGCAGAGCCGTCCCGTGGATGGCTCCGCGAAGCAGTCGGTCGCGATCATCCAGCATCCCGACGTGCGGCGCATGCTCTCGACGATGCGCGCGCTGACCGAAGGCGCACGCGCTCTGGCCTATGTGTCGGCGTCGCATTGCGATCTCGCGCATCGTCATCCGGACGGCGCGACGCGCGCGAATCATCAGGCGATCTACGAATACCTGGTGCCGATCGTGAAGGGCTGGAGCACGGAGATGTCGCTGGAGGTGACGAGTCTCGGCGTGCAGGTGCACGGCGGCATGGGCTTCATCGAGGAAACCGGCGCCGCGCAGTACTACCGCGATGCGCGCATTCTGCCGATCTACGAAGGCACGACGGCGATCCAGGCCAACGACCTCGTCGGCCGCAAGACCATGCGCGACAACGGCGAGGTGGCCGGGATGCTGCTCGCGCAGATCGACGCGACCCTGGCCGCAGTGCAAGCGCACCCCTCGTATGGTTCGAGCGCGGCTTTTCAGGCGATGCATCGTCATCTGTCCGCCGGCCGCGAGGCGTTGTACAGCGCGGTGCGCTACGTGGTCGAGAACGTCAAAAGCGATCCGAATGCGGTGTTCGCCGGCAGTGTGTCCTATCTGATGCTCGCGGGTATCGTGCTCGCGGGTTGGCAAGTCGCACGGTCGCTCGTGCTGGCGGCCGACAAGCGCGACGAAGATCCGTCCTTCCATGACGCGAAGATCGCGACCGCGCATAGCTACGCGACGCAGGTGCTGCCTCGTGCAATCGCGCTCGAAGCGGCGGTTCGCGGTGCTCGCGATGGCGAAGGCGCGCTGGCGCTGCGCGAAGACCAGTTCTGAACGATCAACGGACGTAATGTGTCATTCAAAGCGGTAGGGCCCGGCCCTATCGGTGTGGGAAGGAGAGTGTCGTGAGAGTTCTTGTAGCAGTCAAGCGAGTGGTCGACTACAACGTGAAGGTCCGCGTGAAATCGGACGGTACGGGCGTCGATATCGCGAACGTGAAAATGTCGATGAACCCGTTCGACGAA
>NZ_JACHDL010000025.1:0-133550 GCF_014201055.1 Paraburkholderia sp. CI2 | reverse complement strand
GCGCCGCCCACCCCAAAAACATAAGAAAAGCACCGTAAAACCCGACATTTCAATCTAGTGCAAACCCCGACATTTGAACTTGGCGGGGACATGTGTTGTAGCGGCAATATGAGAATGTCGGGTTTCATAGGATCAACGCAAAGTTGCTATGGAATTCTCCCAAAATCCACCGAATGTATTTTGATATCGCCGCATCGGGGCTTTTCGACAAATAAATCGTGCATTAGATGGAACAAAACGCGCTGAGGTTGTTTCGTAGAGACTTTAGGTGGAGTCGTCGTTTTCCCGCGCCCCCGTCAGTTGTGATCAAACAGTGCGCCGGAGTATAAATGCGCGGTCTGCCGTCGAAAGCGTTTTCGCCATCCCGGCGAACCCGCCCGTCAGCTTCTTAAGGTGACTTCCAAGTTAGCGTCACGCGACATCTCGGCAACTTCGACGACGAGCGCCGTGTGCAGCGGCGCACTCCGATCGACTACATCAACGTTCAGGCACACGCAGCGCAACGCCGAATATCGTTCGACTAGCACTATCTTCATGCCCGGATCGGCGGCGCACACTTCTCAGAAAGGGGGAAATCCGATTAGTCTCGCGGCACGCTCCACCTTTCCGGGACCTGAAACATCCGCACCCACACTCTCTTATTGCCATGCCGTGAGCTCCGAGGCATGCCCACACGCCCTCATGACGACTCTTCAAGTGCACTGAGCTCCGCGAGCGTTATCGGCTTTAGTGGGGGCCGCACGCGTTGGAAACCAACCGCAGCAACGGAGCGACATTGCGCAGATGCAAGCAAATTAGCAACGGTGTAGCCGCATTGACGACCCTGACACGGGCCCATGCCCGCGCGCGTGAACGCTTTTAGCTGGTTCGGCCCCGGCTGGCCGAGCTGCGCGGCCAGCCGTACATCGCCAGCGGTCACCTCTTCGCAACGACAGACAATCGTCTCATCGGGCGGCGTGAAAATCTCCGTACGCGGCCGATAGATCGAATCAAGCAGAGGCCGCATCGCCAGCTCATGTCCGAGCCGCCGATGCAGCGGCGCTGCAAGCTCGCTTGCGCGCTCGACTGAGAGTGCGCCCGAGGAAAGTGCGACGCCGGTAGCAGCAAGTTCACCGCGTGTGCACGCGGCTTTCGCGCCGCCGATGCCGGCGCCGTCGCCTGCGACATAGAGACCAGTCATGCTGGTTTCACCCCACGTATCAACTTCGGGCTCAAAGCAAAGTTGTGCTTCGTTCCATCGATGGCTGCATCCCATCGCCTGAGTGAAGTGGATAGACGGCACGACGCCTTCATGAACCAGAAGAATGTCGGCAGCCACATCGCCCGACAGCCCGTTCTCGGTGCGATAGACAATCTGTTCAAGACGGCCGATACCGAAAGCGCGAAGGCTACTGACGTTTCGAACAATGGGGAACCCCCTCCCGCGCAATCTTGCCGACCACAGTAGCCCCTTAAGGAGATCATGCCAGCCGTCAACTGCACCACGTAGAGTCGGAAGGCCCCGACGGAGGGCGCCGCGGGGAGTCGTGTCAAGCCAACCTGCAATCCTACCGCCGGCGTCGAGCAGCTGGGTCATGTAGAGCAGTGGCAATGGACCACTACCGGCTATCCAGACGGGTTGATCGGGTATCTGGTGAGCGCTTTTATGCAGAATCTGCGCGGCGCCGACTGTCATTACACCCGGAAGCGTCCAACCTGGGAAAGGCATGGGCCGTTCCTGTGCGCCCGTCGCTAGTAACACATGGCGCGCGCGAATACTTTCGGCGCCATCCGCGCGGCTCAAAAAGACAATCCACTCCCCGGAACCGGCGGGTTTCCCTGGGCTAGGCGCTCGCTCGATCTGCCATACACGGGTCTCCGGCAGGTAGTGCGCACCGCATTCGCGAAAGTTCTGTACCACTGCCGCGCCTGCGCTGTACGCAGCGCCTAACCCTTGATGAACACCACGTCGGACGTTTTCTTCGATGGCGCGCCATATCTGACCGCCCGGTGCTGGCTGTTCGTCTACGAGGATCGTGGTCATTCCAAGACGAGCAGAACGTATTGCGGCACTCATGCCGGCAGGTCCTGCACCTACAATCAGAATATCGAACGTTCGCATCACAAATGCACCTCACCACCAGGAAGATCGCCACCACCGTCGTCTGACTCAGCGATCGCCTCACTGAGATTGCGGCGACCGTGTTGGCGTTGGATGCGCATCCCGTCGCGCACGATCGTCAGACAGGTCTGCGTGGACGCTACACCATCGACGACAGCAAGGCATTCGAAGCACACACCCATCATGCAAAAAGGTCCGCGTGGACTGCCGCTTCGCGGCGTGGTGCGAGCGACGGGGTTGTCCTCGCGCACGAGGACTGCCGCCACGGATTCGCCTCGCTCGGCGTTCACACGCCTGCCGTCGATCGATACCGTGACCACGGCGTCCTCGGCGGGACTAGATAACTTGCGAAACATCAAAGCGCCTATGATGGAAGAACTCGAAGTTTTCCGGCAGTACGTTGCGCGCGAGAGCATCCGCAACTGGTCCAGCATGAACCGCCGCGAGGGTGATGCCGGAATGACAGAGCGCGATCCAAGCACCAGGATACGTTGAAGATTGTGCGTACACAGGATGCCCGTCCGGGGTGATGATGCGCAGACATGCCCAATGCCTAACAAGGCGAGCCATAGCAAGGTCCGGCAAAATTCGTAGGGCTCGCTTTGTCATCTTGGCGGCGGTGAAGGTAGTAGTACCGAGATCCATACCGACTTCCTCATGACTTACACCTATCATTACTGTACCGTCGCGAGTCTGGCGAATGCCGCTAGCGGGGAGGCGCAGAATTGGGTCGAGCCGTTCAGTGACCAGCAGCTGGCCACGCTGGGGACGCAACGGGACGTCGAGCGCCACCATTGCCCCCAGGGCTGTGGAACCAAGCCCGGCCGCAATGATCAACTGTCCCGTTTCGAAACAACGCGGACCTGTCGAGGTTTGCGCATGAACACGAAAACTACCGTCAGGACACGGCTCAATCTTCGACACCGTGTGATTGCCAGCTAGAGTGCCGCCACGTAACTCAATGGCTTGCTGCAGCGCCCGCAACAGCTTAAGCGGATTGCAATGGCCATCGGCAACGCCAATTCCAGCCCCCACCACTTCCCGCCCGAGCCGTGTACCAGGCAGCAGCCTTTCTAATACCGATCGATCGATCATGCGCGAACACGGGTCGATTTTCGGGCTTTGCGCATTCCAGCTCGCGAGGAATTCGGCTTCCTCTTCAAAATCCGATTCACTTAGGCAAAAGCGCAAGCAGCCATCGTTTTCATACTCGACATCAATGCCAGTTTCATCGTGCAGCGCTGTTGCGAAAACGGACCAAAGTGCGACGCTCTCGCGTGACAGCTGCTGGTAGCGGGGCGCGCCATATCCCTTCCCGTATGCGCCGACAAGACCGAAATTCGCTTTCGACGCGCGCGGGTCGCAATCACCCCCGTCGAGCACAAGCGCACGCTTCCCTCGCCCCAGCATCCCGTGCGCCAATGCGCAGCCGACAACACCGCCGCCAACTATGATGACGTCATGGTTTTCGCGTATCAAGCCCGCCTCTTTTCCTGAATGATTTGGTTAACTCTATGATCGTCGCAGCAAGGCGTCAAAGTCGAATTTCAAGTACGAGGTATTCTCAGCGGTTATGGTCCAAAACGCGGGCGCTCCCGGTAGGCGATAGAACTCCACGAAAAAACGGCGAGCGATTTCTCGAGCAACGCTCGCTCACCAGATTCTTCAACGAGGCGGTAGCCATCGCTGAGCGCACGGGCCGACTCTCAGGCAAACAAACCAGCGCGGACGACACGCTAAACCACGCGTGCCCATGGAATTACGAGAATAGAGTGCGACGACCGCTTCCATCACGACAACAATCTCGGCAGCACGGGCGCTCACAAAAGCCCCAAACCCAGCAACGAGACGCCACACTCCATGATTGGTCCCAACGCATAATGCAAGCGTACGGCGTTGTATAATTCGCGCCGACCACACTCGACGCTCGAGTACGTCAGCCGCATGACGTTCGAGAAAACTGGTTCGCCGCCCAAGAGGGGCGAGCCGCGCAAATCTCTCAGCTATGGGATTCGCCAAACAGGGGCAAGGTCATGATTCAATCAGCCACTGCCCGGCCGGCGGTTATGTTTGCCAGGTCTGAGCGCCCTCAATCCGTCTTCTCGCGAACACTTCGTCTTCATGCCCGCATAAGGCATCCCGCACTATTTGGTGAACTCATCAGTACGATGATCAATCTCAGCGTTCTGCTAGGTTTGCTTTGTCGCCGACTCACCGAATATCTCCGTCCACGCCTCTTCCGCAACCTGTTTAGCGCATCGTTCATACTCCTGAACACGCTCGATGTTTTTCGCCAATCTCGCATGACAGAAATGAAAATACTCGGGAATATCGGGCTTGAACCGCCTGATATCTAAGCGACAGCTCATGTCGATGACAGATAGGGGATGTACCAAGGAAATCCCCAGTCCCGCAGAGACGAATTCACACAGGGTGGGCGTAGTTTCGCTTTCTAGCACGACGTTGAGGTCGACGCCGTAGGAACGGATAGCGTCATTGAAAGCACTAGTCGTCCGGTTATCTGCCGCATATCCGATAAAAGGGATTCCCTCAATATGCTCGGGGGTGATAAATTCAAGTTGGCTCAGCGGGTGTCCTTTTGGCATGATGCAAACTAACGGGCTCTCCATGATAGGCGTCACCACCGAATTTGGGCTGCTCATCAAGCTCGTTGTGAATCCAACGTCCATCTGACGCGTGGCGACGCGATCCGACACAATGTTGGACGCTCGCATATGGATCGTCGGACGAACGTCTGGACACCGAGAGAGGAACATCATCGTCGCCCGCCTGATGAATGATCCGGATAATTCCGGAAGCACTCCGATAGCAAAGTGACTCATGTCCTTCCGCCGGATGATTGCGATCGCCTCTTCAATTTGTCTTAGACCAGCAAATACTCGATCGACTTCACCGTACAAGCGCATGCCTTGTGCCGTCGCAGTTAGTCGGCCTTTAACTCGTTCGAACAGTAGAAGACCTGTCTCCTCCTCAAGGTGGACTAGCAGTTTGCTCACGGCAGGTTGGGTCACATGAAGAACCTCGGCCGCCCGACTCACCGTGCCTTGCTCGATGAGAGCTTTAAATGCCTCTATCTGCCGTAGTTGAAGTTGTCTTTTCATATGCCGGTTGCTTTTTCTAATGTCATTCCTAGACTAGGAAAATGCTGATTAATGTGCGGCCCGTTCGGCATGCAGAAGAACAGGCATCGAAATTTCCGGATAACGAATCGAATCGGCGCTCATTTCGGTGAATTTGGCTCGTAAACGAGCCTCTTGGTTTCCTCGCGCTTGTCGACGCCGAATTAGCCCGCGTCGCCGATCTGTCCTTTTGAGGCTGTGAAGAACGCTTGTTCCGACGGTCGCAGCGTTTACCCGGCACCGCTGAGCGTCCCTGCTAGCAGTCACTTCCATATGCAACCCATTTTCGGCTCCTTGGATTCCGGGTGGACAATGCAACTCGCTCGCTGTATGCAACGGTAGCCACAGCTTGCGGACGATCCTCAACAAGCGGAGACATTTTTGTCATTTCTTACATCGATGACCGATGAGTTTCCGAACTACGCGGGCTACACAAATACCGTTCTTAAACGAACTGGATCTCCGACAAGCTTTCCGTCAAACCACGCATGTCGCCTCGTCTGGCGTCCGAAATGGCCCCGACCACAATGTTCTGCTGCTCGGGAGTGGCAACGAAACGCGTGGCCTGTCGAAACTTATCCTCGAGTTTATCCCACGGAAGACCGTTATCCTTCGGGAAGGTAACAGGTGAAACAAAGCGCTGATCCCCGCATGTGACCGTGACACGGGCCGGCAGCATGCCGCTTTCCGCATAGATCTTGTCCAGCTCCGGACTTAGCGAAAGCTCCACCTTGTGTGAAAGCGCAGTGACAGAGGGATTGTTTAGGACATCGCCAGTCAGTGGCAACAGAGCCTCGTGACCGTAGTACGCGACCAACGCGAGACAGTATGGATGACTATACTGAACATCCATTATATCTCGAGGTTCTTTCCAGTTCGAAATGCGTAAGGCCGGTCCGTATGTTTCGACCTCAATCCTGTCGATATTTCGACCCACTAACCGATGTTCTTTGATCAGCTCGATTAATGCATCAAGCGCACCGTGTAGATGCCTGCAACAGCAATACGGCTTAAAGCCCGTCGTGCGAATGTACTGGTAAGAACCGAGGTCTAGATCGTTCGGAAAATTGTAGTAACGCGTTGCGTCCAAGATATTGCGGGCGCCGTGAAATCCGTTCTGCGCTGATGCAAGCGACTCCAAGCCGGTCACGACAGCCCACGTGATGCCCTCCTTGACATGGTTTGGCTCGGGATGCGGTTTTCGGGGAGCGGGAGCGCTCGCCAACGACTGATTGGGTGCACTTTCCCCTGCAATCGCCAAAGCGTGTTCAATCACCTCGCGGGAGGACCGGCGAAGCGCCGCAGCCGTTGCGACGACCGCATAAGGCGCCCACGTACCACTACTTCCGTAGGCGCGCGCAGCGCTAATCGCTGTACCCACTTCATAACCGATGACAATCGCATTTAATAGCTCTCCCAAGGTGGCTTTCGTCTCTTTGGCGACGGCAATGGCTGTTGGAATGACGGCAGCTCCAGGATGGCCCCGAGATGCCGGCGTGTCATCGTCGAGATCTAGCGCAGAACCGGCGGCACTGTTTGCCCAAGCAGCTCCAATGACGGAACTGGTCTCTCCCGTGAACCAAATAGGAATGTCGCCAAGAGGTCGCGTTTCGTGAGCCGTCTTTCGGATCGCAACGGCTCCCGCCTGCCCAACTCCAGCGCCAACAGCACTAAGCAGATCCAGGATACATTTGAGCGCGAATTCCAGCGACTCTTCTGGAGCTCGATTTTCCCGCGCCTCCACGATATAAGCGGAAAATTTTTGGACGATCCCGCCTTGGGGATAACGCTCGTCCTCGATCACATTAGTCGTCATGGTGCCTCGATAACATCAATTGAACATTTCGAACTTGATAGTTGGCTGCAAGTGACACTTTAATGCGCAACACCGCAATGTCCGCCCACGATCCAGCTTTTCTGTCGGCCTGCCATAATCGACGCAGCCGGACACTCTTCAAACATCAAGCCGTCGGCCATGAGAAAAAAGCTGTACACAAGGGCCAATTACCCTCGTGTACCCGGACGGAGCCGCCCATAACGGGACAATGTCGGTTCGTGCCGTCAGGCCACTTCTACGTCGTCGAACTGTTGATGCGTTCATGGGCGACGGACACCGTACCGAAGTGCTTAATGCATAGCCGCTGCAGCAGAAGATCCGAACGTGCCGCGATCGCGTCTCTTCGGACTAATCCGCCTTTCGATCATGAATATAACTCTGCTGATAAGAAAGTTCATGCTGAGATATATGCAGCCAGCTATCAAAAATACCTCCAGGGGGCGGTAGCTTTCAGAGATGATTTGCTTAGCCACTCCTGTCACTTCGACTATGGTGATTGTCGACGCAAGTGACGTTGACTTGATCATAATCATAAGTTCACTTCCATAAGCTGGGAGTGCTTGCCGCATTGCAATCGGGAAGACAATTCTGCGGAATAAAAGGACGCTCGACATGCCAATTGACCGCGCCGCTTCAATTTGTCCCCATGGTACTGACTGAACACCACCACGAATGATTTCGCTGGTGTATGCCGCAGTGTTCAGCGACAGAGCCAAAATCGCACAAAACCACGCATCGCGAAATAGCGCCCACAGGCCGAGGTGTTCCAAGACAATTCTAAACTGCCCCGATCCATAATAAATCAGGAACATTTGCACCAGAAGCGGCGTGGACCGCACTACATATACGTAACCATAACCGAGAGAAGCCAAAAGTCTACTGTGCGAAAGCCGAGCCAATGCAACTGGGACCGCAAGCAGAAAACCAACAAAAAGCGATACAGAAGCCAATGCGACGGTCGCAGGAACCGCCGCAAGAAGCTTGGGAAACGACTCATATATCAGCTGAAAATCCATCACCGACTCCTTACGCCGCGGTTAGCCCACTTCTCTGCTCTCAGAAATCCCTGGTTCGAAATCGAAGAAAGCAAAAGGAAAATCACGAAGGCGACCAGATAAAACGTGAACGGTTCTTTGAAAGATCCAGCTCCGATGGCAGCTGTGCGCATGATTTCAACCAATCCGACGACGGAAATGAGCGAGGTATCCTTTAACGCCAGTTGCCAGACATTCCCCAGACCGGGCAAGGCGAATCTCGCGGCCTGTGGGATAAGAATCCGACGAAGTAGCACTGCCCGCTCCAATCCCATTGCCACTGCCGCTTCAATTTGTCCTGTTGGAATGGCTATGACCGCCGCCCGTATGACCTCTGTCGCATAGGCGCCGGCACTGATGCCGATGCAGAGCACACCGACTGCGAACACGGGCAGTTCTATATAACCTTCGAAGCCGAAAACAGCGTTCGCGACATAGCGGAGCAACGTATCCCCACCAAAGAACACCAGAAAAATTATCAGCAGCTCGGGAATTCCGCGTACGACCGTCGTATAGACGTCAGCTAGAAAACGCAGCAAACTGAAGCGAGAGAGTTTTGCCGCGGCAAAAACCGAGCCGAGCAAAATGCCGACGGGAAATGAACACACCGCGACGGCAACGGTCATAAGGGTGCCACGCGCAAATTCATCAACCCACGCTGTGCTTCCCCATGCGAGCACTGAAATATCCACTTTCATTCCCCATCAAATTGAGTTCGGCTATGCATAAACGACCGTATTCACTTACCTATTCCTTCGGCGAATTGTCGAAGCCGAACCACTTGATGGCAAGTCTGCGCAGGCTGCCATCCGAAATTGCTTCCCCGATCGCCTTGTCGAACATCGCACGTAGTTGATCGTCATTTTTGCGAAATCCAACGGCCACTCGGCTGCCGAACGGCCCGTTCGTCATACTAGGGCCAAATGTCCGCAGGTTCTTGCCGTCGGGCTTGTCCATCAACGGCTTGAGGAAATTGAAGGAAACCATTCCCGCATCAATTCTCCCCGCCGTCAAGTCGAGCATCATGTCATCCGTGGTGTCATATGTCGAAACTCTCACGCTCGGCATGAACTTCTTCATGAATGTCTCGAAGTTGCTGCCCACCTGTACCCCAACGGTTTTTCCCTTCAGAGCGGAGGTGATTTTTTTTATCGCTGACTCCTCATCAGCATCAAATTTGTCTAAATTCAGATTTGATGGCGATATTTTGAGAGCGGTTAGATCGCTCGCCGATGTGGTGACGAAAACCATCGGAGTGGTTACGTACGGCCTGGAAAATGAGATAACCTTTTCTCGGGCGGGTGTGATCCCTATTGCAGCCATAATTGAATCGAACCGACCGGACAAGAGAGAGGGAATTAGGCTGTCATAGGCCTGATCGACGATTTCGCACTGCAATCCCATCCGTCGGCACAAGTCGCTAGCTACATCGATCTCAAAGCCAACCATCTTGCCGCTCTTGTCCTTGAAGGCATACGGAGCATACGAAGCTTCGGTACCAATCGTGATTCTCTTGTACTCCTTGGCCATAACAGGGTCGCTGAGCATCAATGCAGCAGACAGCATTCCAATAAGCACGCCGATTTTCAGGAACTTCATGAGCATCTCCTGGACTATGTCCTATCTTCTTCGTTTTACGATTCTCGGAATTTCAATATCGCGTTTTAAGTCAGTCAAAGTACACGCGAGAGAAATTCACGACATCTCGGCGATGCTGGATTTTTGAAAACCTCTTCTGGCGTCCCTTCTTCCTCAATGCGTCCCCTTTCAAGAAAGATCATCTTGTTGGAGACATCACGAGCAAAACCCATCTCATGAGTTACGACTATCATCGTGCGCCCCTCTTCCGCCAACTTCCTGATGACTTTCAGCACTTCTCCCACTAATTCGGGATCGAGTGCGGAGGTCGGCTCGTCGAAAAGGAGCGCAGCCGGTTGCATCGCGAGCGCACGTGCGATGCTTACTCGTTGCTGCTGCCCACCAGACAACTCGGATGGGTAACACGCGTGCTTGTCCGCAACGCCAACTTTCCCAAGGAAATCCATTGCCCTATCGCGCGCTTCGTTCTTTGGCAGCTTCAGCACATGGACTGGCCCTTCCATCACATTTTGCAGCACGGTCATATGGGACCACAAATTGAAGCCCTGGAAGACCATACCGAGTTGCGTGCGCATCTGGTCAACTTTCTTGCGATCCATCCCGACGACGCGACCGGTTGCGTCGGTTTCCACGCTGATCTCGCGCTGCCCCACCGCGATGCGGCCTCTGGTAGGGATCTCAAGGAGATTCATGCATCGCAAAAACGTACTTTTTCCCGACCCAGAACTACCAATTAACGAGATCACGTCGCCCCGCTCAGCCTGAAGCGAGACCCCTTTGAGCACTTCGTGAACGCCGTAACTTTTGTATATGCCATCGGCTACGAGAGCCGGTGTTTTATGGCCCACCATGCCGATCGTGGTCCCGCCCGCCTCTGGGGTCATTGACAAGGCGTAACTCGCAGATTGGTACGCCGATCGAAGTGCATTAGCCACCTTCATCTCATCTCCTCATGACTGAACATCTCAGGTTTGACATTTACGTCAACCTGAGAAGAATTATCGTTATAGATATTAATTAAACGTTGTACTGCCTTGCGCTGTCGGACCTGCAATGAACGCGATGGAAGCGCCAGGCACACTCGACGGACGAAAAAAGGCGGCCGGCCGGTCGTTCGCTCGATTTACGCCCGTCTCAGCGCCCAGCGATTGCGGATAAGCTCAGAATACGTATGCCCAAATTGGGTGTCAAAGTCGAGTTGAGACACGATGGTATTCCTCCGGGTTATACCACCTTGCGTTACATCGGGTACGTTTGCGGGTCGCATGAGCGCATGTTGAGGTTGCGCCCCAAGACTTCGGTCGCGTGCCCGTTCTGGATTTGGCACAATTTGCACCGCATACGCAATGCGAGCATTCTGATGTCAAGGAGACCGCCGCACCCCTCCGAAAATGGCCGTCTCCAGGCGCCAACGCATCACAGAACCTTCCGTGATCGAGCCCCTTTTACTCTTCGATCCAATTTAACGATCGCTTGAGGGTCGAAATTGTTCCAAGGTTTTCGTTTGCCTTCGGCCGATCGGCAGGGCGCCCGCAATTTGACTACCAATGTCATAAGCGACCAATGATCTCTTGACGGGCGAGGTAGGCGCTGGCTTGCCTCGGCCTGCCAGCGATGCGGCAATAATGCGGCGATGGGCTGGCCCTCGTGGGCAGGCGCGTGAGGACGTCCTTGAGATTGCGTGCGGGTCTTGCCTATTGAGTTGCGCGAAGCGTAGTAAGCCACCGGCCGATACGCGCGTCTTCGCCGGCGGTAAAGCGCACGAAGCTCGCACGGCTGTAGCCGAGGCGGCATACCATTTGCCCCCGATATGTCCCTCTAACGTAAATACACACGGTGCGTAGTCGAGCTTCTCCCGGATGTCTTCGCCGATTCGCACGCATTTCATCACCGAAACGATGATGAGGCTAACCTCAATCCTTGAAGTTATCCCCCCCAAAAATCATATTATTAGAGCTTCTTAGGCATTCGGACGCGCAATACTCTTTTCGAACGAAGTACTCATACAGGCCTTTAACGGCTCCAAGTCAGCTTTTGAGCGCAGTTCTTCAACCGCGGCGAGCAGTTGCTCCTGCTGCGCACCAGTGGCGTGAAACCGCGTCGCCGCAACGTACTTTGCCTTGAGTTCGTCCCAAGAGAGGGAGTCACCGGCTTCGCCGCGTGGCTCGGTAACCTCCGATACATACCGACGTCCCCCGCACACGATTGTGACTCGCGCGAGTGTTCTGGCAGGGAATTGTTTATCAATTTCGGCGTCGACCGTTAGCGAGACCTTGTTGGCGAGTGCGCTCACTCCCTCGTAAGTTAAGCAGTCTATCGTGAGGGGCAAAAGCGACTCTCGTCCCGCGAGGGCGGCGAGGGCCACGCAATAAGGGATGCTGTACTGAACGTCAACAAGGGTAGCTGGGCAGGTCTGATTCGCGATGCGCAGCGCGCCGCCGTACGTCTCGATGTCGATCGCCTCAATCGCCTTCGCGTCGAGTCGATATTGCTCGATCAGCCTCAGGGTGGCTTCCAAGGGCGGGTGAACGTGCCGGCAGCAGCAATAAAGCTTGTAGTAGGCGTTGCAGATATGCAGAGACTCCCCGAGGGGCGATACGTCGGCAAACCTATAGAGCAGACCGCTGTCAAGTATGTTCCGGGGACCGGTGAACCCGCCTTCTGCGAGATCGAGCGCGAGCATCCCGGTCACTACGGACCATGGTATGCCTTCCTTAATGTCGCTGCTCTCCGGTGTTGGGAAGGAGAGCGGTGGCGCGCTCATGAACGACGAATTGGGCGCGCTTTCGCCTGCGATAGCCAACGCATGCTCGACTACACTACACGAGGCACACCTCAAGGCCGCGGCAGTTGCGACAACTGCGTAGGATGACCACGTACCTGTCGTACCGTATGTTGTACGGGCCGCAGCGATCGATACGCCGACTTCATAACCGATGACAATTGACGCAATCAAATCTTCCAGACCGGCTCCCATTTCAGCCGCAACCGCAAAGGCCACCGGAATGACCGCCGCGCCCGGGTGCCCGCGCGCGCGTCGATGCCCGTCGTCGAGATCTAGCATCGACGCAGCCGCGCTATTCGCCCACGCAGCACCGACGACCGAACTGCCCGTTCCAGTGAACCACATCGGTATATCGCCCGATCCCAGATATTTACATGCTGTCGCGCGAATCGCGACAGCACCTGGCTCGCTAGCCCCTGCCCCCACCGCGCATAAGAGGTCGAGGATGCGTTTTAGCGCAGATTCCCTGGCAACCCCGGACACCCGCCTACCGCGAGCTTCGACGACATAAGATGCAATACGATGAATCGTGCTTTGCTGCAGAGAAAGCTCGTCATCAGGCGGAGAATTGTTCATGACGTTCCAGAATTATGTGACCGACCAAACGTGCGTAACGCACAAATCCATGTTCAAAATGATTGCACCGCGTGCGACCGCCCAGGGATCCGATGGAAGCCCCTGGTCGTCGCCACGGATACGACGGACGGGTCGTAACGTCTCCAAGGGGACTCGAAGCTTTGTCAATGAGCATGCGAGTACTTGCCGTGAAAAATCGGAATGCCGCTTTTCGCAAGTAACCCGAACCCGACCACCTCTGGCAACATCTACGCCGATCTGCGACGCCCGACCGTCCTTAATAACAATTGTGCGCTGATGCTACTGCCAACCCTCCCGATGCTCACTCGAGTGACGAGACATGTTAGGCGCGTCTCGTCGAAAAATCAAAGTCCGATTTTCAAACGTCAACATTCCAGAAGGTTATAGCGCTGCATTGCTTTCTCCCGAGCATTTAACGAAATGCAGGGTCTATTGGCGAGTACATCGTCTCTGCATAAACGCCAGGAAAAGGCGAGGATATGTCGGTGCACTACGGACGGGATGCCGTTTTTGTCCGGGACCGAAGCCCCTTTCCACGCGCAGCGTACCGAATGATGCACTGATCTCGACGTCCAGCGCGGGAGATCACGAAGCTGCAGACGTTGCTGAAACGATGAAGACAAATGGCTTGGAGCAAAGGTGCGAGGTGAACTGCCTGAGTTGCTCGCTTCCCTAAAGGCAACTCCACACCCATAACCTCCCAGAATACATCCACGATCAAACCGGACTTTGACACGAGATTTTTGCCTCTCTATTCTGAGCCCCATTAGCTTTGCTTCTCACTGGATAAGACGGAACTTGCCTTTTCTGCCGCAGTTTGATGCAGCCAATAAAAGCCTTTACGAGGACAAACGTTTGTCTTGCAACCGATAGTGTTTTCGCACGTAAGAGCATCGCATTGAGCACCAAAACCCACCACGCTCAATGTAGTTTTGCAGATCGATGCTATCTCATATGCGAAGAACGTCTACGTAACGTTTCGTTTGCCCTCTCCTAAAGACGGGTTCGGGCTTGGGCTGAGAAATTTAGTACATAACCGCCCTGGTCGTGCACGGCCAGTGGACTATTCCAAGGTAGAAGGTACATGCAAGTGACAATCGTGGGAGCCGGCGCAATCGCTTTGGGTTATGCGGCGTATCTCATACAGAATGGACATAAACCGAAAGTTTGGTCTCCATCGGGAGCCCGGACTGCAGACTTCGTTGCTGGACTCCCCCTTCACGTGAAGGGAGCGGTCGAGGGAGAGTTTTACTTGGAAGTCTGCGGGAAAGCGGAAGATGTTGGCGGCGCCGATGTCATTATTTTGGCATTGCCGGCCTACGGATACCGATTCGTCCTCGACAGCATCATCCCTCATATCCGCGCACACCATAGCGTAATCATCAGCGCTCATCTTTCATTTGCCGCTCTCTACATTTCCCAGCGCCTTGCGGCGCGGGGGCTCGTCATCCCCATAGCAGCTTGGAGCACCACGGTGCTAACGTGCAAGACTCAGTCTGCGAGAGCTATCACGGTAGGCACGATCCGCGCCAAGGTCGACATGGCCGCATTTCCAAGCCGCCACATCCACCGGATTCATACCACTTGCGTTTCACTCTTCGGAGACCGGTTCGCACTGAAGGACGACATGCTGACGCTGACGCTCAGCAACATTAATCCGCAAGATCACATGGGTATTGCGCTAGCCAACTTGACCCGTATTGAGAAGGGCGAAAGCTGGAGCCAAAACTCCAATCTGACACCGACAGTCGGGAGGCTCCTTGAGGCTCTAGACCAAGAGAGACTTACCATCGCAGCAGCATTCGGAAAGTCAGTGAGAACGACCTTTGATCATTGCAGGCTGTCCTTTGGCGTGGTTGGTGACTCACTTTCGGCAATATCGGAGCAACTGGTCCGGCAGGGGAGTGATCCGCTCGGCCCGAGAGACATCGCCACGCGCTACGTGCTCGAAGACGTGCCGTTCGGGTTGGTACCGACGCTTCGACTCGCCGAACTGGCTGGGGTGAGAGCACCCTTGCACGAGGGCGGCGTGGTAATTCTCGGCGCTTGTTACGGTCGGGACTTTGTGGCGGACAACGACATTCTTCCCGAGATTGGACCGCTTCAAATCGACACCCTCAAGAGGCTTGTGGTCGACGGCTATGCCGTTCCAACCTAGATGCCATTACATCCGGCGCGGCGCTCGATGGGCGTCCGAGTCCGACGCCACCGACGCGATAGAAGCAGAAGTACTATGACGCAAATCCGACCTGGAGTTTATGAGAAACCAAAATGAAGACTAAAACGCTGCTGGTCGCCCTGTGCGCAACGTCCATTCCAGTTGCGGCATTCGCGTACGATGGAAAGGAACTTAATTCGGAGTCGACAGCGCTTACCCGCCAATTGAGTCGACAACCTCGAGTGGCGAGCTCGTTGGATTTGACATCGATCTGGGCAGGGTCGTGATTTCGGTTTCGCGCGAGGTCCGGCCGTCCACGACGCCGCCATCTTCGGTCCCGGCGTCAGCATCGGTGTGAGAAAGCGTGACAGGGCCCTGCTCGAAGCAATCAACGGTGCGATCGACAGTCTCCGCAAGGACGGGACGTATAACCGAATTGCAAAGAAGTACTTCACGTTCGACATTTACGGCAGTTAATCGACTTCAACTGCCCAGCAAAACAGACCGCGTGCCCGACCCAGGGTTGCGCATAAAAAAGCATCGAGACCCACAATATAAGGTTTGGAGACCTCAATGAAAATCAAAATTTTTGCAGCTTTCGTGATGTCAGCCGCCGCAGCTCCCGCAATGGCCCAAAGTACGGTGACGCTCTACGGTCTGATCGATGAAGGAATCAACTATACGAATAACGTCGGTGGCGACAAGCTGTTCGAGCTCCAGAGCGGTACGGTCCAAGGGAGTCGTTGGGGCTTGAAGGGAGCGGAGGATCTCGGCGGCGGTCTCAAGGCAGTTTTCCAGCTGGAGAGCGGCTTTAATGTCAATAATGGCAAGCTCGGTCAGGGTGGCCTGATGTTTGGGCGACAGGCGTGGGTCGGCGTCGCATCCAACCAATACGGGACGGTTACTCTCGGTCGACAGTACGACTCCGTCGTCAACTATCTGGCTCAAACGACGGCGAATGGCACATGGGGCGGGGGCATGTTCTCCCATCCGTACGACAACGACAACACGGACAACACCTTCCGTGTCAACAATACTGTCAAGTACACAAGCCCCGAGATTGCCGGCTTTAAATTTGGCGGCACGTACAGCTTTAGCAACGACACCAACTTCGCCAACAATCGCGCGTACAGCATGGGCGTCCAATACGTCATAGGCGGCCTGCTGCTGGAAGCCGCCTATCTGCAGGCGAACAACCAGTCGTCCACCGCCGGTGGTGCAATCGGGAACAATCCCGCTGCGGATGAAAATTTTCTGGGGAACAAGCTGCGCATCTTCGGCGCGGGGGCAACCTACACGTTTGGTTCGGCCAACGTGGGCATCTCGTATTCGAATACCTTCGTCGCCGATCCGGTGTCTTCGGGATACGTCGGCAAGATTACGCCAGCCTCGGGCACGCTTTCCAACCTGCGTTACCAGAATTTCGAAATCAACGGCAAGTACCAGTTCACGCCAGCCTTCTTCGTCGGGGCGATGTATACGTACACCCTGAGCGGTTTCAACGCCACCACTGGAAAGCTACAGCCGAATTACGAAACTGCGGGGCTGATGGCTGATTACTCACTGTCAAAGCGCACGGACGTCTATGTACAGAGTGCGTATCAGCACGTCGGTGGTGACCGTACTGGCAGCGTCCTCGACTTCGCCTTTGTGCCGGTGGCCGATGACGTATCGTCGAATCGCAATCAGGTGGTTGCGCGCGTCGGCCTGCGTCATAAATTCTAAACCGGGCCAGATATCGCTCGATTGACGTTCGTCCACGTTCCGAGCGAACCTGTTGGGCGGCGCCTTGCGCCAGCCCGGTTCCTACAGAAGCGGAGAGCGTCCTCACAAGCGCACCCACATGCCGGCCCTCCGCGGTGATCTCCTGCGAGTGTGTTTGCGCTTGCACATGTAGGCGCGCGTTCGTCGCATCAGCGCGTGCCTGCGTCGGCCCTTTCTTCGGCGCCCAACTGCCATAGGGTGATGGAACGGCTCAACCATATCCCGCCCCGCCTGACGATGCTGAAGCAAACTACTACCGGCAATTCAACAATACTGTTGCAGCCGGTATCGACTTAAACCAGGCGGCCTCCACGATTCCGAAGGCGATTCAAGCTACCCGATGGATCCTGTCACTTCTTGGTAGCCGAAGCTAACGGCAATCGGAAAGTCGCGCTATCTACGAATCGCAAAAGCTCCGCCTTCGACATGTGGTCTACACCGAGGCGCTTCAGATTACGGCCAGTTTGAAAATAGTTAACGCCGTTGATGGAGGAAGCGATTTCAATCACGGCTTTGATTGCCCGAGACTCTATGCCCACTCTGGCGCCGAGTTCGTACCACGGGACCAGGATATATGGAATATCTTCACATATATATCTATGTTGCATACGATTAGGCGTTTTGACCTTCGTGGAGTTATGAGTTTTCGATTGGAAAGCGAAATCGGAGAAGTTGGCACAATCTCCGCCGTAAAAGCCGATCATTTCCTCGAGGACTGTCGGCAGTCGAAAACCGAAAGCCTCTCCGATTTTCAATCGCTCATTGTCCAACGCCTCTATGACCCTTCCGACAGAGGGTGAGATCCCGTCACGATAGAAGAAAAAATCTCCTTTTGTACTTTCTATCCATCCCGTATTTAAAATACCCCCGACAGGATGGATGACACCATTATTCGACTGCATTCCAATTGCGAAAATGTTATCCCACCACAAGAGCCTTTCCGGAAAGATTGCGGTGATTTGCGATAACTGTTTCTCATCCATGGCGTTCGAAAAAGCAGCAATCGGCAAACAATTCTTAATTCCAGTGATCCGGACTTCGCCGTCCCTGACCGACGACGCATAGGGCGAGGAATTTGTCTCCAGAACTGCCTGCGGGTTTAGCTCTCTTGAACCCATTGGGGAAAAAAAATTGGCATTATTGACTATGATGACATGTCGACTCAAATCGAAACCTTTTAGATCACCAATGAGATCGTCATGCGCGTATGCTGGAACAGCAATCACGAGAAAACGCGAGAAGTTTACGGCCTCATCCATATCAGTAGTTACAGTCGGATAAAACTCACCCGTGATAGCCATGCTAGCCAACAAGCGACCGTTCGCTCGGATCGCATCAATATTACGACGATGATCTGGCTTCCCGTAAAGGAGAACTTCGAATCCACGACTAGCCAAATCGGCCGCGAAAGCGCATCCACAATTTCCGGCACCGATGATTGAAACTGGAAACCTTAATGGCATGTCCTCTCCGCATAAACAAACAGAAGTTTTCTGTGACGCCACCCAATATTGCGACGTCATGCAAGGCTGAACGCCGATCAGTAGTTGTGCGTTAGCACGACGACGGCACGCAACGAACGTGCCACCGCGGAACGAGGCCACCTCTTTAAACGGCTCATATACCGGTTAATGTGGTGAGGAGAACAAGACGCGATTCCTCGTCCAGTGCAGATCATGTCGCGAACGTTACAAATCCAGCATCTTGAGTTAGATCTGTCCGAATCTCGACGTGTTTGTAAGGCAATGCGTATTAACCACCGCTGAACAATCATCTGTGCGGAAAGGTTATAAGGCCAAAACGGTGTTTTGGCACTCGGATCGCGCAGGTATGTTGGTGCGAGCTTCTTACAACACGAGTTCCGCTGTCGGATACATCTCAATGATCTTCAATTTGGCGCCCTGGTGCCGTAGGCCCGCGAACACCTCCAATAGAGCCTCCCACTCTGTACGTAGGGGCGTTCATTCCATTTGTCGTCGCGTAGTAGCCGACGCTGCGCGACTGGGTCATCCGTCGTGAAGTGTTACAGACCCAATCGCGCGCCAGGACGGGACACGAAGGCACCGCTTGCGACAAACCGCGCGCCGTTTGTCGGGAATCCGACGTCGGCCCTATCAGCCGAGGCAATTTCGCGAAATGCGCCAAAAGTTCGTTCACCGGGGATTTCGAGCTTTCAGGCCGACATGGTGCGAAAGCTGCATGCAGACAGCTATCCGACCTGGGATATTTCGACAAACCGCGACGTCCCGTAACGCGGCTCAATTCCGTCCACGCTGAAATGGCCCCGACAGTTATCCGGTATGCGCCGTGTGGGCTTCGTTACCACACGCGATCGCGCTGGCACTCCTTTTTCGCGGGACCTTCGCAACATGAGAAAACTTTTCGTGATGACGCGCACAACGAAATTCTGCCTTCTGCGGTATGTCGGTTTGAATCGTGTCACGTTAGGAAATCCTCATATAGGTCACGATTCTTTTGAGACATCGGAGCAGTCTGGCTACAAGTTGGCAACCGAAAATCGGCTTTTTCGCACACGATTTAGAAAGCTGCGCGGGATTGCGTTCATGTTCTACGCGATTCTTCTCTTCGCAATAAGCAATGCGGTTGCGAGGCTCATTCCGGCAAGATATCCGGCGAACGAGATGATGTTCTTTCGGATGCTATCCGGATTAATTCCCGCCGCGTTCGTGTTCGGGACTCGCCGCATTCAATGGAAGGAACTCACGATATATCGCTTAGGCGGTCATTTCATCAGAGCCGTCACAGGGCTTGCCGCAGTAGGATTTTTCATTGCCGGCGTGCCATATCTGCCTTTATCAACTGCTGTAACGCTGAAGGAGACAGAAGCAATCTTTGTCTGCTTTTTCGGGATCGTGTTCTTGGGTGAGCGTTTTCGTCTACCTACGGCGATAGCGTCGATGTCCGGATTCGTGGGAGTCGCGGTGGCCTCCTCACCATTTAGCGCCAATGGCGGGTCGCTGCGCGCAATGATTCTAATTCTGCTAAGTGCTATGTTTAGCGCCGGTTCAGTCATCCAAGTCAAGAGACTCTCGCGAACTGACGAGCCAGCGACAATCGTCTTCTATTACACAATCATAGCGACGATTGTTAGCGGAGTGTCACTTTCCGTCGCTTGGGTAACGCCAGATCTAAGGGATTTCGGGTACATGGTTCTATTTGGGCTGACTGCAGGTGTAGCGCAACTTATGCTAACGATCGCAGTCGCGACTGTAGCCACCCCAATCGTCGCCTCATTTGGTTACCTTAGCATTGTATGGGCAATCATTTTCGACTATTTGATTTGGGGGGAGGTCATTTCTCTACAGGTAGCACTCGGAACGGTCATAATCATTGCAAGTGTGCTCTACCTGTCGTGTCGCGCCTAAATGATCCTTTGTGACAGAGCAATCTGCGCATGACCACGACCAGATACTGATATGACTTTCGCAGTCGAGTACCGCAAAGGTGACGACGCGAGCGACAGGACGCGCCGCTCAAGCTCGTCTTCTTCCAGATGTTCGACCGACGCCCAGCCCAGTCCTGCCGCTGCGGCAAGCTGAAGATACTGCGTGATCGTCCCCAGACCGACGCTGAGGGCGCCCTGCACGCTGGCGGTGCGTGAGATCGCATGCCCACTTCAGGCGGAGTCCTTCCTTGATTTTGCGCATGGTTGTCCGATGAGCCGGCATCGTCGGTCGCTCCAAAAACGGAGCTCCCTTAACGCCAGCGGATTGGTCTATGCGCTCGAGCGCAACGAGCAGATTTAGATCGAAACCCTTAAAACCCATTTCTCAACATATCCACGCTATAGATGCAAGGCATCAACGCAATCGATTTTACAAATCAATTTTTGTGTTGCACAGTGAAGCCTCTCGTTGCGGAAATCGGAATCGAAGTTGATTGATCGAATACTTCAAATTTATAAGTAGTACGACAATGTTTAGACGTGTCTCCATGATGACCATACATTTAGATGTATCTCTCGACGCGCCACCTAAGCTTACCGGAGCCGTGCCCGTCGCAGCCTTTCGGTTGGGACTATCGACCGTGAATCGGCCTACTGGCTCGATAATTGAACGAAACGGTCCAGAGCTGTGAAGGCCCTCAATTGCGTATCCGAGGCACGCGACGAGTGCCACGATCGCGCCGGATGTCGCGACGTCTACTTAACCTTTGACGACAGTACCAATTCCTTTTTCATACCGAATTTGCTCGATTTACTTGGGCCATTCCGGGTTCCGGCAACATTCTGCGTTATCGGCGCGTACGCAGCGGACCAGCCGAAGCTGATCCGACGGATGATCGCAGACGGGCACGAGGTCGCAGACCACACGATGACTCATCCGGACCTGTCCAGATGCGAACCCACCGAAGTACAACAGGAAATACTAACGGCAAGCAGGGTCATCAGGATGGCGAGCCCCCATGCTTCGCTGCGGTATATGCGTGCGCCGTATGGCATGTGGACCGAAGCAGTGCTCACTACGTCAGCGAGCGCTGGTCCGGCGCCCCTCCACTGGTCGGTAGACCCGCGAGACTGGTCTCGCCGGCGTGGACGCGATTGTCAGCGCAGTGCTGGCCTCTGTCCGGTTTGGCGCAATTGTGCTGTTGCACGACGGATGTCCTCCCGGCGAGTCAGGACGGTGCAGTCATGCTGGGCTGCGCGACCAAACCCTCATGGCGCATTCCCGCCTGATTCCAGCACTGCATGAGAGCGGATTTGTAATCAGCTCGCTACCCCAACCACACTGAACAAACCGACATCTATGAATGCCATTGCCGCAATCAGCACTGCCCCGGTTTTATTGTATACACTACTCTCGACTGTTTACAAAAGCGCACAGGCCCTCCATGGCCTACCGACGAGTGGTCCGCTGAAGTCGCCCAATGCCGCCGCCCCCAACTTTCTGCTGGACGTGGACGTCATCGTGCCGTGCTTTAACGAGGACCCGCGCACGCTTCGGAGGTGCCTGGAGTCCATCGCGGCTCAAGACTATGCAGGATGCCTGAACGTCTATGTGGTCGACGACGGCTCTGGCAATCTCGACGCCGTGAGGCCGGTATACGATGCCTACACGCGCGACCCGAGGTTCAACTTGATTACGCTTCCCCAAAATATGGGAAAGCGCAAGGCACAGATCGCCGCGATACGCTCTTCATCCGGGGAACTGGTACTTAACGTCGACTCGGACACGACGCTGGCGCCCGATGTCGTCAAGAAGCTCGTATTGACAATGCGAGACGCGACGATAGGCGCCGCCATGGGGCAGTTGACGGCCAGCAACCGGAGCGACACCTGGTTGACCCGTCTGATCGATATGGAGTACTGGTTAGCTTGCAACGAAGAACGCGCCGCACAGGCTCGCTTCGGCGCTGTTATGTGTTGCTGTGGTCCGTGTACCATGTACCGCCGGTCCGCGCTCCTTTTGCTGCTAGATCAGTACGAGACGCAACTTTTTCGCGGGAAACCAAGCGACTTCGGCGAGGACCGCCATCTCACGATTCTCATGCTGGCGGCAGGTTATCGCACCGAGTACGTTCCGGACGCCATTGCGGCGACAGTGGTTCCGGACAGACTGGGGGCGTATCTGCGCCAACAACTGCGCTGGGCGCGCAGTACGTATCGGGACACGTTGCTTTCGCTGCGCCTACTGCCCTGTCTCGATCGCTACCTTACGCTGGACGTGATCGGACTGAATCTGGGCTCGCTATTTCTCGCCTTATCGGTTCTAGCGGGGCTCGCGCAGCTCGCATTGACAGCGACAGTGCCGTGGTGGACTGCCCTGATAATCGCATCATTGACCATGATCCGCTGTAGCGTGGCTTCGGTTCGCGCTCGCCAGATTCGATTTCTTGGCTTTTCTCTTCACACACCCATCAACCTCTTTCTCTTGCTCCCCCTGAAAGTCTATGCGCTGTGTACATTGAGCAATAGCGATTGGCTGTCCCGTGGCTCTGCAGGCAACGCATCGAACGTTCGTGAAAAACAGGTCGATACGCCGAATCCGGCTACAAAGCCGAACGCGACTTCAGCGTCAAGAGCTGCGACTCCGCACCGTCGGCAGGATCACGCGTGTGATTCTTCAACATTAGCGACGTCTGACGAAGCATTCGATGACAATTAGTTAATCCTACATATAGATCTCGAATATTGCGCCAAACCAGCACCGCCCACCATCGGCACTGGTCCGCTTGAGTGCGATCGTCTCACGCAAAGGCTCGATTGTCGTCTTCCCAACGCCAGTGCATTCACCGAAATCCTGGTACTCCATTGTCAGTAACTCTCTCGCTTGGCAGGCAAGGATCTTCCATCGACCAGGGCGTTTTCGATCGGGCCGCGGCAGCAGAACGGCTTCTTTTTCTCCAAGACGAGTGCGTAATTTTCCTTCTTATCTCCATGTCCAAAGCAGCAATCAGCTTCACCGGCGTAAGGAAGTCATATGGCGACAAGATCGTAGTCGACGGATTGTCGTTCAGCGTCGCGCCTGGAGAGTGCTTCGGTCTGCTAGGGCCAAATGGCGCGGGCAAGAGCACGACGGTGCGTATGGTTCTCGGCATGGCGCCGCCCGACGCAGGCAAGATCATCGTGCTCGGGGAGCCAGTGCCGGCGCGCGCTCGCTCGGCACGTATGAGCATTGGCGTGGTGCCGCAATTCGACAACCTCGAGCCCGGGTTCACCGTGCGCGAGAACCTTCTGGTGTTTGGGCGCTACTTCGGCATGAGCACACGTGAAATTGAAGCGGTCGTGCCGTCGCTGCTCGAATTCGCTTGCCTCGAAAGCAAGGTCGATGCGCGCGTCACCGAACTATCCGGCGGCATGAAGCGGCGGCTGATGCTGGCACGCGCGCTGATCAACGATCCACAGTTGTTGGTCATGGACGAGCCTACAACGGGTCTCGACCCGCATGCGCGCCACCTGATCTGGGAAAGCCTGCGTTCCCTGTTGGCGCGCGGCAAGACGATCCTCTTGACCACCCATTTCATGGAAGAGGCCGAGCGGTTGTGCGACCGACTGTGTGTGCTGGAGGAGGGACGAAAAATCGCCGAAGGCGGGACTCGCGTGCTGATCGAAGAACAGATCGGGAGCCACGTGGTCGAGGTCCACGGCGGCAATCCGCATGAGCTGCGCGCGTTGATCGCGCCGCACGCGCAGCGTATCGAGGTCAGTGGTGAGACCCTCTTCTGCTATGTGTCCGATCCGGAACGGGTGTGTGTACAGTTGCGCGGGCGCGCGGCGCTGCGCCTTTTACAGCGTCCAGCAAATCTCGAGGATGTCTTTTTGCAGTTAACCGGGCGCGGGATGAAGGAGTAAACGATGAGAGAGTTTTATGCAGCGGCCCTGCCCGCGAACGTGTGGAACTGGGTTGCAGTGTGGCGCCACAACTATCTGGCATGGAAAAAAGTCGCGTTTGCCTCGATTCTCGGTAACCTTGCCGATCCTATGATTTATCTGTTCGGCCTCGGCTTTGGTTTCGGGATAATGGTAGGTCGCGTCGATGGCGCGTCTTATATCGCGTTTCTCGCGGCGGGTATGGTCGCCACGAGCGCGATGACCTCCGCGACCTTCGAAACGATTTACGCAGCTTTCTCTCGCATGCATGTTCAGCGCATGTGGGAAGCGATCCTGTGTACACGGCTCACGCTCGGCGATATCGTTCTCGGTGAACTGGCATGGGCCGCCACCAGGGCCTTTTTTGCCGGCATCGCCGTCATGGTGGTAGCCACCGTGCTGGGTTATGCAGCGTGGTCATCCATTCTCTATGCATTGCCTGCCATCGCCCTGACTGGCCTCGCCTTCGCGAGTCTGGCGATGATCCTCACGGCGCTTGCACCCAGTCACGATTACTTCGTGTTCTATCAAACGCTCGTTCTCACGCCCATGGTGCTCCTGAGCGGCGTGATCTTCCCGATCAGTAAGCTACCTGCCGTTTTTTGCGACGTAGCGCGCTTCTTGCCGCTCGCACATTCCGTCGACCTTATCCGTCCCGCGATGCTCGGACGCCCGGTGGGCAGTGTTGCCCTGCATACTGGCGCTCTCTGCATTTGCACGGTGTTGCCGTTCTTCCTGTCGGTGGCGCTGTTACGTCGACGCCTCATGTCTTAATGCCAGCGATGGTCGGCGAGCCACACCTCGTGGCAGCCGAACGTTTGGGCGGCCGGCGCATTACGCACGGTTTGCGTCAGCGCATCGCGCGCGTCGCCGTCGGGGTTCTCGACGTTGAGGAAAAGGCCGTAGCGTTGTGCGGAATCCGACATGGCAGGCCCTCTCGTGGAAAGGCCACGTCAAAGGCAAGTTTTGCGCCCACATCTCGCGGTACGTAAAGTCATGACGACGTCAGCCATGCCTCAGGCAGAAGCGCGACGCTGCGACCACGCCGCCGTGCGGCTGGGCAGGCCGAGCCCGCAACACGCCCGCGATGAAGCTCGTCACGCTCGACGAACGCAAAGCGGACCACGGCGCGCGGTGACGCGCGCACAATCGCCGCAGCGCGACCAGCGAGTCCGGGTCGATCAGATCCAATGGGCACAGCACCCGGTGGGCGCCTGACAGCAAAGCCTCGAAGCCTTCGGCACGGCTATCGTCGTCGATGGTCCCGGTGTGATGAACGAACTCGCCTCCGGCCGCCTCCACCAGCGCACGCAGCACGGCGTTGATGCTTGGCCGCCCGCCCACATAAACCCATCGACGCCCGCTCAATGCGCGCGTCAATGCGCGGTCGTCGAGCAGCGCCTGCTCAACCGCGAACAACTCGTGCTGCAGGCTCGCGACATGTGCCCGCGCGCGCTCCAGCGACAGGCTCGCACTGCTGTCGGGAAGGCATGTGCCGCGGTTCTGATTCATGACGGGCTGCGCTTCGGATCGCACCGTTACGGCAACGGCAGGCGGCATGGGTCTCATGGAGAGCGCCTCGTGACATGGCCCGCGAACCGTTCGCCCGCTGCCGGGGTGAGAAACCAGCTACGCACCGCGTCGTTCGTGTAGCGCGTCCGGCCGGCATTGACGCGCGTGCGGCGCCAGCCGATGCTCGGACAGCGGCTTCGCCCAGCCCCAGCAGTCGGCGCGCAGCGCGGGCGGGAAACCGACGTCGTCGAACGCGTGCCAAAGTTGAATCAGCCAGGGTTCGCGGCCCTCTTCGTCAAGCAGCAACGGCGGCCTGGAGCCCGCCTGCAGATGCGCATGCCGCTCGCCGTAATACAGCAGCCCGCCGCGGGACTCGACCACGAAGTCGGCCACCCGCGACGCGACACAATCGAAGCGGTGACCGACGCGTGCTGCCTACTCCGCTCCAAAGCAAAGCGCGTGGTCCGAACAGACGCCACAACTCGGCGCCTTGCAGATGGACAGGCCCTCGCGCTCGCACAGTTGCTTGTAGAAGAACTTCTTCCACTTCATGTCATGCGTATTCTTCGCGGCCAGCCGCGGAAACCAGTGGCTGATCAATGCGGACAACTCGCGCCGCGACGGCAGAAGCAGGTCTTGCCAAAGGTGGTTTTGCCCGAGGCTCGCGCAGGCCAATGCATGGGCCACGCAGTTCGCCTCGTCTGCCGGGCCGGCGCGCGGATCGGCATGGTGATTGAGCAATGCCACGAGGTCTTCCAGTTCGTCGTCACGCGGCATCGTGGCGGGCGACAAGACGCACGTAAGACCGAGCGCCGGCCCGGCACCCGGGAACCAGCGCGCGAGCATTCGGCGCGTCTGATCGGCGTCCAGTCCGGGCATCGGCAGCACATCGACGCCGTGGTGCTCGAACCCGCTCGACAGCACGCCGGCCAGTGCCAGCACGGTGGGATCGCCCGCATCCACCGCACACGCCATCAGGGTTGCATAGGCGTCCATCGCGGCATCGCTCAGAGAACGGCCGCCGCGTGCGTGTAGCACTTTTTCGGGCAGATCTTCGCGCACGCGGTGCAGCCGACGCACAGTTCCCGATGCACGATAATCATTACCTTCTTCTCGTACTCGTCGTCGTCTTCGTCGTCGCCGTCCAGTGCGATGTGCGCGCCGTCCTCGTTAAGCCCGACGAGTTGCAGCACGCCACGCGGACAGACACGGAAACAACGTCCGCAACCAATGCATTTTTCTTCGTCGAGCCTGTTGACGAACGTCGGCGTCCAGGTGGCGCCGCTCGGCAGCGTAACGCTGAAGGTCTCGCTCATGATGTGGCTCCATGGCTTCGCTGGTTCAGGCCGCTGCCGCAGCGGCAGCCTTGCGGGCTGCCATCAGCGCGGCGTGGGCGTCATGGCAGCGCTGGGCGACAGCGAGAATGTTCTCCCAGTTGGTCGGAAGTTCCTCTGAGAGGTCGTGCAGGTCCAACTTCGCCCGGGTCGCTTGCGCGTTGAGTTTCTTCAGGTGCGCCTTGAGTTCATCGGCATCGGTGCTCATCGTCTCGGTCCCCTCACGATTCCTTCAGGCGCCGTACTGTGCGACGGCGGGGTACATCCGGATCACCTCGACCGCTTCGTCGAGAAGCTTTGCGCCCGCCTGGGCGAGCTTCTCCAGCGAAGCGAAGCCGAACCGGTGTACGTCGCGCAACTGCGTGTTGACGACAACGAGCCGCCCCGCGATCAACACCATGCGGCCGAAGCCCTCGTGGCTCATCTTCATCATCGGCGAAACCATTTGGCCGGTCTCACGCTCGATCGCCACCGCAATCGCGCTATAGAAAAGCTCGAGCCGCCACAGCGTTTCGGGGTCGGGGTCGCCCATGATCGGAATCGCGCGGCGTTCCTCCGGCGTGTGGATGTACGGCTTGAGCAGTTGCAGGTCGGTCTTTCCGTCCCACACGCCGTGGGTGTCCTGCGCGCGCAACTGCTTGACGAGCTGCTGCACGAACGGTGCGACCAGCAGCATTTCGTCGCTGGCCTTGGACGGAATTGCGGATGTTTCAGCCATGGGATACCTCATCGTCTTCAAAGTCGTATACACGTTCGCCATCCTTCGCCAGCGCCTTGCGCAGCCACGGCGGCGGCGTGCCCTTCAGCACCTGTTGCAACTTGCCGAGAGTCTCCTCGATGGACTCGGGCCGCGGCACCTTGATCGGGTGAATCTTCAGCGCAACCACTCGAGCCGCGGCCGAGCCGCCGATTGCGGCGACGTACAGGATCGCGCAATCCTTGACGGCTTCGAGCTTGGGCGCGAGCTTGTCCTCGTCGCCGTCCTCTTCGAGCTTGCCACCAAAGTCGAACGCCTCGACGAACTGGTAGCCGTCCGGTGTGACGTCGTAGGTGACGATGCTCCTCGCCCAGCCAAAATGCGCATCGACGAACTGCCTGTCCTGGGTGGCGAACGCGATCTTCATGCTGTGTGCTCCTTTAGGTGGGTCAAGCACCGGCCGCGACGACAGGAATGTTCGCTTCGCGCGCCGGATCGCGCGCGGCCAGATCGATAGCGGCCTGCGGCAGCGGCCAGTCGCCCGGATCGTGATGCGGAATCTGCTCGATCATCAGGTTGGCGATCTCAAAGATCAGGTTCATCGTGCCGCGGTAGCCGACGTAGCGTCGATGTGCGTTTCCAACCCGGTCGAAGACCGGAAAACCGATCCGGAAGAGCGGCTTTTGCAGGTGCTCGGCCATCTGCCTGCCGTGCGAATGGGTGATCAGCAGGTCGCAGTCCGCCGCGGCGCGCTCCATGTCTTCGAGATCGCCGATCACGACCTGATCAGCGGGCAGCAACGCGTGCGCGCGCGATCGCGTCGTGCTGATGCAGCAGCGCAACTGCGCGCCCATCTCGTGCAGCATGCTGCCGAGCGCGAACAGCAGATCGGGCTCTGCGCCGATCGCGACCTTGATGCCTCCGGTGTAGAAATGGCCGTCTAGCATCGCATCGAGCAATTGGCTGCGCTGACGCCGGTATTTCGCGGGAACGGGTCGTCCGGAGCGCTGCGCGAGCAATTGCAGCAGACGATCGTTGGGTTCCAGCCCGGTGAGCCGCCCGAACACTTCGAACGGTGTGCCGGCGATAGCATGCAATGCCTCGGCGCCGTCGCGCGTCTGCTCGCCCACGCCGATCGTCAATGCCGATGCACCCGCGGCCCGGATCTCCGCGAGCGTGGTACCGCCCAGTGTCGTGCCGCGCCAGTCCGGCGCGATATGGCCGTCGAGCGAGCCGGAAATGTCGGGCAGCACGATGACATCGAAGCCGAACGCTTCGATGATCTCGCGCAGTTCGTCGATGTCGCCAGGCGACAGATGGCTGCCGGGCAGCAGCGTCACCTGATTGGCCACCGTTGGCAACGCCTTGACCAGCGCGTTGACGATGCCGGTAATCGCATGCCGGTAGCCGTCTTCGAATGCGCCGACATAGTCGGGGGTCGACACATAGACGATCTCGGTGTCGTTGAGTTCGGGTTTGCGCTTGCGCACGGTAACGAGATAGCCGTCCACGTCGTCGCCCTCGGTCTCGGTGAGACCTGTTGAACAGATCGCGATGACCTTCGGCGCAGCGCGCTTGCGGATGTTGAGCAGCGCGGCCTCGATGTTCTCGTAGCCGCCGAGCACCGCGGTGACTTCGTCCATGGCTGTCGTCTGCAGCGGGATCGCCTCCCTGAAGTGGCGCACCAGCAGCACGAGGCCGAACGACGTGCAGCCCTGCGAGCCGTGCATCACGGGGATGCAGGCATCGAGCCCAAGGAACGCGAGGCTCGCGCCCAGCGGCTGGCTCAGCTTGAGCGGATTGACCGCACAGGCTTTCATAGATTCGACGACATCGGCCATGGCATGTTCTCGAGTTCGGGGGCGTCAGGTCGGTATACCGGGTTCGAGGCTCATCGCCCCTACCCCGCGGCGCTCGACAGCGGGCGGGCGGCTTGCCCCTGGACCACACCGAGCGCTTCCCCGTCGTCGCCCCACGGAGCAGGGATCCGCACCTGTTGCCACACCGGGTTGTAGATTGCGCGGTCGATCTCATGCACCAGCTCGACGATCCCCTCGTAGCCGCCATAAGGGTGGTGGCGTTCCTGATTGATGTCGAGCCACGGTACGCGGGCCTTCAATGCGACGAACTGTGAGCGGCCACCCGACAGCATGATGTCGGCCCGCGCGTCCCTGAGCATCGCGTACATCTCGCGCGGCGTCATGCCGTCGATCATGTGAGCGTCGTCGCCCATGATCTCCTTGATCTTATCCTTGTCTTCCTTAGTGCTCTTCTTGACGCTGGTGCCGACGATTTCGAGCCCTGCTTCCTGCAGCGCGGAAACCACCGACCAAGACTTCACGCCACCTGTGATGAGCAACACCCGCTTGCCGGTAAGGCGCGCTTTGTAGTGCGCGATGCGCTCCCACGCGCGCGCTTCCTCGGCGGCGATCAGGCGCTCGGTCCGCTCGAGCAGATCGTGCGGCGCGCCCTGCTGCACGAGCAGGCTGGCGATATGGCGCAGCGTGTCGCTCATGTCGCCGATCCCATAGAACGAGCCCTCGAAGTAAGGGATGCCGTAGCGCCGCTGCATCTTTGTCGCGATGTTGATCATCGACTTCGAGCAGACCATCATGTTGACCTTGGCGCGATGCGAACTTGCGATCTCGTTGTAGCGCCCGTCGCCGGAGATGCACGAGAGGATACGGATGCCCAGCGCGTCGAGCAGCGGCTTGGTCTGCCAGAGTTCGCCCGACAGGTTGTATTCGCCAATGACGTTGATGTCATACGGCGTCGTGTACTCGGGCTCGCGCGTGCCGATCACATGGTTGAGGATCGCCTCGCCGCCAAGCTTGTTGCCCAGATTCTTCGGCCCGGCGAAACCGGGAGAAATGACCGGAATCACCGGCTTGCCAAATTGTTCGGTGGCGCGCTTGCAGACTGCCTCGATATCGTCGCCGATCAGCGCGGTGACGCAGGTCTGGTAGACGAACACTGCGGGCGGATCGTATTTCTCGATGATTTCGCGCACGCTCCTGAACAGGCGCTTCTCGCCGCCGTACACCACGTCGAGTTCGTTGATATCGGTGGTGAAGCCGGTGCGATAGAGTTGCGAACCGGACGAAGCGGCGTGCCGGTTGTCCCACGAGTTACCTTCACAGGCAATCGGCCCGTGCACGAGGTGTGCGACGTCCACTACCGGCTGCAAAGCGATCTTCGCGCCGTCGAACGCGCACCCGCCCGCGGCCGAACCCGGCGAAAGCTGCTTCGTGCAGCCCCTTTTGCGTTCCTTCTCGCTCTTGCCTTGATTCCTGTCGCAACCCGGCTCGTCGAAAACTTCGGCGATTTGGGCATTGAGCGAAGCAGACATGACGTGCTCCTGATGGATGGACGTTTCTCTAGTGGCAAGTTCCATACCACCGGGAAACGCCTTGAAAACGTGCCAATTGGCGCTGAAGCAGTCGCTCGCGCGCATCGTCATGGCGAGTTTGAACGGTTTGCGACAGACGGTTCGCGACACAGAAAACGACAACACACGTTCACTGCCTGCCTTGCCGTTCCGTATTGAGCAGGACCCGTGCGATCGCATTCGCGCGCGCCTCCAGCAACGCATCCGGCCTCAAGGGTTCGCGAACCGCCAGGTAAGCAGTCAGCGCGCGGCGCATCCGTGGAGCTTTCGCGTAGTCCGTCTACCATGACCGGGATACGCCGCAAAGTCGCAGAGACAGACTTCCAGCAAGCGCTCGAAGCGCTCAGGCCTGATCTCGGCCGGTACGCGTTCGAGCAATGCACCGAGCGCGCCTGCGCGCATATCCCGAACGCTCTTCCAGTGTGTATGCGCCATTCGCGCCGCCTGCCCCGCTGGGCGGCTCAGTCGTCGTCGACCAGCGCGAGCAGTTCGCGCGGCGTTACCTCGTCATTGATCTCCGCGAGGCTCAACGGGTCGGACGCCGCCACCTCGCGCTCAAAGTCGTCGTAGGCGAACCACGCACGCAGCGGCACTGAGTCAGACTGCTCGACTACATAAATCATGCCCCGCTCCCTCGCTGAGGTTCGTCACGCAGGCTAGCTGTAGCGGCTCGATAACATAAATCTCCAAGGCCCGATAACAGCGTTTTTTCGGGATTACATTGGCTGAGAATATCGGCGCGTCCAGGTCCACATTAAGTGAGAACGGGGTCACGTTAACTGAGAACGGCTCGATAACATCGGCCAGGATCCACAATCAGTGAGAATGCTCGACGGGCACGCCGGTAGCCAGCAGATGAAATGGTGAGTCAGGGGCGGCATATGGGCCGCCGGCCCTTTCCGATCATTCTTCCGGACCGGACCCCTCGCTCCCTGCAACGCTCAGAAGCACTGGTCACCCACGATTCGTACTTGCGGTTTTTCCCGTGCGGGTGCGCCGCCAAGGAGCGCCTGACTCAGGTATCCGCTGCGCACCAGCATGTCCTGCAACGCGTTTTCAGCATCCTCCATGCTCACTTCGCCCTGTGCCTTACGCGCAATACTTTGCTGGGCCAACCGGCGCACCAGTTCCTTGATGAATGCAGCGCTGACGCCTTCAGTCCGCTCCACTGCAAACGCTGCGACGTCTGCCGGGATGCTCATCCTCGAACCGTAGAGCCGGAGCAGGCGCGCCCGGCAATCCGCATCAGGTGCCGGTATTTCAATGGCCTGATCAACCCGGCCTGGACGGGCCGCGAGCGCCTCCTCGATTTCCTCCGGCCGGTTGGTGGTAAGCACGAACAGGATCTCGGCGTCCTGGTGAAGTCCGTCCATTTCGTTGAGCAAGCGGTTGAGCAGACTCTCTTCCTTCGGGCCGCGCATCTCGGTGCGATGTCTCCCGATCAGATCGACGTCCTCGATGACCACCATGCTTGGCTGTAGCAACCGGGCCAGCAGCATATAGTTGTCGAGTTGCCCCACTTGATTGGCGCTGATCAGAAGGGTGGTATGCGCTGGCAGATTGCTGGCGAGGTACTTGATCGTATGGGTTTTGCCCGTTCCGGGCGGCCCGTACAGCAGGACACCCTTTTGCAACGACTGGCGTAATATCTTTAATCCTTCTCTGGTGCGTGCGAATTCAAAAATATTGCGATCCAGCAGCTCCATGGTTTGCGGTGACAGGATGACGTCCTGACGCTCCACGGCAGGCAGACGGTGCACGACGATGCTGCGGGGCTGGCCTGAATAATCCTCGGTTACCTCGAGGGAAAGAACCTTGCCCCGGTACAGACGGGACTCGCGAATTGCCTGCTCCAGCCCCGCATACACCTCGCTGCCGAAGGCCAGCCCGCGCGCGTTGGGCAGACTGACAATCTCCACGCTCGCGATAGACGTGTTCATTCCTTCCATGTGCTGCTCGAACAGCACAGCGGCTCTCAGCTCGCCATCGGTGATCAGCCACAAGCCGTTGTCGAGTACCGCGACCGGTGTTTCTTCTCCGACATCGACATCCCGGTATTTCACAGGAGCAAGGGACACCGTGGTAGACATCGGGCCGGTACTCTGCACAAACAGCGAGGAAATTGTCAACGGAAACCGCTCATGAACCTGATTGAGGCCGAGAAGGCGCGGAGCGAACGGCGTCAGCAGGCGGGAGAGCGTCTGTTGAAGCTCGGGGCGCGTGTGATGGGGAAACTGCCGCTGCGAGGAGGTGAGCTCTTCCGGGGACCGATCATCAAAATGCGCAGCTAGCGCTTCCCATGCAAATTGCTGCCTTACCGGGTCAAGGTTCTTGTGATCAATATCGGTGAACTGGTTCATGAACGGACTCTTTGATATTAGATGGCGGCGCCAAGTACCGATGCGAACGCGCAACAACGAGTCGCTACAGCTAGCTACATACAGCGCAGCAATTTCGTTTTCAGCGGTGCCCCGCTACTCGACACCCTCCGCCGCAATCTTCGCCCACACCGCACGAGGTAACCGCGGCGCGATGCCCGCCGGGCTCGCGTCGAACTGCCGTCGAGCCGCCGACATCGCACCCTGTGCAATCGCAATCTCCTCGTGCGTCAATGGCAACCGGCCGGCCACATGCGCGGGCCCCCGGGCAGCACGTGGGCGATCATCTGCGGGTTCCGGTGTTCGGGCAGCGGGACGAGGTGGTCGGCCTCGCCCACACCGGCCAGGCAAACCTAGTCGTTGATGACCTCGACGTTATGGCCGTCCTGCGTCATCTTGACCAGAGCTGCGTCTGCCGCGCCCGATGCATCCGCTGTGTCTGCCATGGCCGCGCTCTCCTCGTCAGCGAATGATGTCGTAGCTGTAGTCGGTCTTCGCCACGTCGATCGTGTTGGCGTCGAGCGCTTCGAAGAACTCGTCCAGCAGCGTGACCAGCACCCGCAACGCACCTTCATAGCCCCAGGTCGGGAAGCGATGGTAATGGTGGCGATCGAAGATCGGGAACACCATGCGTATCAGCGGCGTTTTGGTATCGCGCTCCAGATATTTGCCGTAGGTGTTGCCGATCAGGAAATCCACCGGCTCGGTAAACAGCAGTGAGCGCATGTGCCACAGATCGCGTTTCGGATACACCTTGCAGCCGGCGCCGTAGGGCGACGCGTCGAACAGCGCCTGCACCTTCGCAGCCCAGGTTTCGTTGCCGTTGGTCGCCAGCACGTGAGCCGGCTCGGCGCCGAGTTCCAGCAGGAACCGCGTGTAGCCCAGCATCTGGTCCGGGTCGCCGTAGAGTGCAAAGCGCTTGCCGTGCAGGTGAGCCTGGCTGTCGGCCATCGCATCGACGAGCTGGCCTCGCTCCTTCTCCAGTTGCGCCGGAATCGGCTTGCCGGTCACGCGCGAGATTTCCATCAGGAACTGATCGGTGCCCGCGACGCCAACCGGCGAGTTCAGCACCACCACTTCCTGGCCATGCTCGCCAATGAACTTGCTGGTCTTCTCGCAGCAGTATTCCTGGAACACGAAGGTCGCCTTCGCGTTCAACGCGCGCTCGACTTCCTCCTTGGTCGTGCCGCCTTCGTACATCCGGAACTCGCCGTCGGTCGGCGTATTCCACGTTTCGGATGGGTCGCAGATGAGGTTCACCGTCACGCCGAACAGATCGAAGATGCGGCGAATTTCCTTCATGTTGCCGACCACGTAGCCGTCGAAGCCGCCGATGAAGTTGACGCTCTCGTCGGGCACGCGCTCAAGCGGCGTCGCTGTGCCGGCCTTGCCGTCCCAGAAGTGCCTGAGGATGCCGAGCAGCGCGTTGTCGTAGCCGGTCACGTGGCTGCCGACGAAGGCCGGCGTGTGCGCGAACGGCACGTCGTAGTCTTCCGGCACGCTGCCCTTCTGCTTGCTGCTCTTGATGAGCGCGTCGAGGTCATCGCCGATCACTTCCGCCATGCAGGTCGTGGAGACCGCGATCATGTCGGGCTTGTACAGGTTGTACGCATTTGCGAGGCCGTCGATCATGTTGTTCATGCCGCCGAACACCGCCGCGTCCTCGGTCATCGACGAGCTGACGCACGAGGTCGGCTCCTTGAAGTGACGCGAGAAGTGCGAGCGGTAAAAGGCTACACAGCCCTGCGAGCCATGCACAAAACTGAGCGTCTTGTGAAAGCCGTTGGCCACGTACACTGCGCCGAGCGGCTGGCAGGCCTTGGCCGGGTTGATGGTGAGCGAGTCGCGTGCAAAGTTCTTTTGCCGGTAGTCTTCGCTCTTGGTCCACTCGACGATCTGCTTGACCTGCTCGTCTGAATGGTTGAACTCGAAATTTTCCTTTTTCGCGCGAAAAATTTTCTGGTACTCGGGCTCACGGAACAGGAGTTCCTGGTCGAGAATCTGGTCTGCGGATTGGGGCACGGGATGCTCCTGATATTCAATTCAATGGCCTGCCGTCCGGTGATCAGTCTGGTGGCCGGCGTTAGGGGTTTTTCTTCCAGGGCGCCTTGGCGAGCCCCCACACCGGGCTGGAAATGGCCATGTCCATGTCGCGCGCGAAAATGGCGTAGCCGTCGTAGCCGTGATATGGACCGGAATAGTCCCAGCTGTGCATCTGGCGAAACGGCACGCCCATCTTCTGGAACACGTACTTTTCCTTGATGCCGGAGCCGACCAGATCGGGCTGGACCTGTTCGACGAACCTCTCAAACTCGTAGCCGGTCACGTCGTCGTAAATCAGTGTGCCGTCCTTCACGTAGTGCGTGGTGCGCTGATAGTCGTCGTTGTGGCCGAATTCGTAGCCGGTGCCGACCACGTTCATGCCGAGGTCTTCGTAGGCGCCGATCACGTGGCGCGGACGCAGGCCCCCAACGAACAGCATCACGGTCTTATCCTGCAGGCGCGCTCTGAACTTCGCGTTCACCGCATCGACCAGGGGACGATACTTGGCGATCACCCTCTCCGCGTTGGCTTTGATGGTGTCGTCGAAGTGGCTGGCGATCTCGCGCAGGCTCTTCTCGATCATCGACGGGCCGAAGAAGTTGTATTCCGCCCACGGAATGCAGTACTTCTCTTCCATGTGCCGGCTGATATAGTTCATCGAGCGGTAGCAATGCAGCAAATTGAGCTTGGCCTTGGGCGTGTTCTCGAGCTCGGCGATCGAGCCGTCGCCCGACCATTGCGCGATCACGCGCAGGCCGATCTCTTCGAGCAGAATCCGGCTCGACCAGGCATCGCCGGCGATGTTGTAATCGCCGATGATCGCAACATCATAAGGCGTCGAAACAAATTCGGGCCGCTTGTCCGGATCGGCCTTGTCGAATATCCAGTCTCGAATCGCATCGTTAGCCAGATGGTGGCCCAGCGACTGGCTGACGCCGCGAAAACCTTCGCAGCGCACCGGCAAAATGGTGTGCCCTTCATACTGCGCACTCTTCGTCTTCGAGACGGCCTCGATGTCGTCGCCGATCAGGCCGATCGGGCATTCACTCTGGATCGAGATGCCCTTGTTCAGCGGAAACAGTTCCTGAATCTCGTCGATGATCTTGTCGAGCTTCTTGTCGCCGCCGAAGACGATGTCCTTTTCCTGGAAGTCCGACGTGAACTGCATCGTCACGAAGGTGTCGATACCGGTAGTGCCGATGTAGTAGTTGCGACGCGCGGCCCACGAGTACTGGCCGCAACCGACCGGACCATGACTGATGTGGATCATGTCCTTGATGGGCCCCCAGACCACGCCCTTCGAGCCGGCGTACGCGCAACCGCGAATCGTCATCACGCCCGGCAATGACTTGATGTTTGATTTCACGCCACAGTCGGGCTTGCCGTCCTCGAAGGTGCCCAAATGCTTGGCGCGCCGTTTGGCCATCTTCTCCGGATAGGCCTTCAGCACTTCATCGATCAGGGCCTTGTTCGCGGCCTTGCGCTCTTCAACAGTGACGCTCATGGGAATGCTCCATAGGGTGAGTATCAAGCCTGGCAGCGGGTAGCCGGCACGGCCCGGTTCATCGCGTGAAGAAGAACACCGGGCCGCGCGCAGCGGCGCTCGCTTAGGCGGTCAGTTCCGCTGCAGGCTTGCCGACTTGCGATTCGTCGATGGACGTCATGATTCCGTGCTCCATTAACAGGTCTTCCAGTTGATCCATCGTGATCGGCGTCGGGATCGTGCCGTTGCCCGCGTTGTTGTGCACCTTGGTGGCGAGCTGGCGATACTCTTCCGCCTGTTTGGATTCGGGCGCGAACTCGATCACCGTCATGCGGCGCAGCTCGGCGTGCTGCACGATGTTATCGCGCGGCACGAAGTGGATCAGCTTCGAACCGAGCATCTTCGCCAGCGCTTCGGCGAGTTCGAGTTCCTTGTCGGTCTGACGCTCGTTGCACACGAGCCCGCCGATCCGCACACCGCCGCTGTTCGCGTACTTCAGAATGCCCTTTGAAATGTTGTTGGCCGCATACATGGCCATCATTTCGCCGGACATCACAATGTAGATTTCCTGCGCCTTGTTCTCACGAATCGGCATTGCGAAACCGCCGCACACCACGTCGCCGAGCACGTCGTACGACACGTAGTCCACGCCGTCATAGGCGCCGTTTTCTTCGAGGAAGTTGATCGACGTGATGACGCCACGGCCCGCGCAGCCGACGCCCGGTTCCGGACCGCCGGACTCCACGCAACGGATGTTGCGGTAACCGATCTTCATCACGTCCTCGAGTTCGAGGTCCTCCACCGAGCCGGCTTCGGCCGCTAGCGACAGGATGGTGTCCTGCGCCTTTGCATGCAGGATCAGGCGGGTAGAGTCCGCCTTGGGATCGCAGCCGACGATCAGGATCTTCTGCCCGAGTTCAGTCAGGGCTGCCAGGGTGTTCTGCGAGGTGGTCGACTTGCCGATACCGCCTTTACCGTAGAACGCGATTTGCCGAAGTTTAGACATTGCATTTCTCCATTCAGGAAGAAGGGTTGAAATCAGGGTTGCGTAACCGCGACCATGTCAGCCTGTCGTGCCTGTATGGGTCTTCTTATATCGAGCCACGCATCGGCCGGACCTGTGTCCGCGCTGGACTCCAAACGCAGCTTCTGTGCCACGTCACCAGCGGTACTGCGACGCGTCCGCCCCGCCGCGCTGCGGCGGTTGGTTCGGGACTTTTGCGGACTCCTCTTCTGTCTTGTCGATTTCGCGACAAACCACGCGAACTTCGTCGCCAATGAAACCATTCGGGCGCGTTTGTCGTGCGATTTCTGTCGCATTGGCCTGCGTGCAGCCGGACAATCGCCGGGTTGCGGCCTGGTTCGGTTATTGCGTTGATCGCGCCATGGACACACCAGCCACCCAAGCTTCGCGACCGGTGCCGCGCGAGACGCACTTCGACCGTCTAGGCGGCGAGACCGCCGTCATCCGCCTGGTCGATGCGTTCTATCGGCACATGGATACGCGGGCCCACGCGCAGCGCATTCGCGCGATGCATCACCCGGACCTGTCTTCGACGAAGGCCGTGCTGGTGCTGTATCTGTGCGAATGGCTCGGCGCCGACAAGCGGTACTCGGCACAGCGCGGCCAACCACGGCTGCGCACGCGTCATGCCGCATTCGCGATCGGCACCGCCGAACGGGATGCGTGGCTAGCTTGCATGCGCGCCGCGTTCGACGAGACGGGTGTCGATCCGGTGCTACGCGATGAACTGATGCAGGCCTTTTTCAAAATCGCCGACCGGATGCGCAATACGCAGACGTGAATCCCTCTTCAACGCTGTTTAACCCAAGGATCTGTGATGACCGAAACGCTCGCGCACAAGGAGATCGACGACACCGCGTTCGCCCGTCTCGAACATGAAGGCCGTCTGCTCAACCCGGTTCTCAAGGGGCTGACGAACAAGTTCGGCCGGGTCGGCTTCCGCGGCGAACTTGCGCTGCGCTTTGCCCCAAAGCTCGCCGACGAAGCGCGGCCGCCGGAGCTGACCTGCGATCAGGTGATGGCATGCGCGACGATCGGCCATAAGCACTTGCCGTTCTTCGCCGGGTATCTGTTGAGCTTCGAGCATCTGAAGGACGTGGCCGAGGTGCTCAGCGACACGCTCTCGGCGGATGGCAAGTATTTTCTGTTTTGCGACAACATCGACCTGAGCAAGCGATATCAGGTGCCGTACAAGGGCGCGATGTTCTATGTGCTGCCGATTCTCGAGTCCACCGTCTACAACGAGATGCTCGAACTGCTGTACCTCGAAAAGAACGAATTGAAGAAAAAGGACTCAGGCGGCAAGCTGGATGCGGTAGCGGACGCGGCCATCAAGTTCGACGTGACCTTCGAGACGATCACCTACAGCGAAGGACTTGAATTGATGGGGCCAGTGCGCAACCCCAACGAGAACCGGCCCGTCTGAGGCGCGGGTCCCTGCGGCTGCCGCCCGCGCGGCTGCGCCAACCGATGTTCCCTTGCACCCGAACGCGACCATGATCATGCACACTGACACTGCTTTCGTCGTCCGCGAACGCCTGGCCTCGCGCGTTGTCCGGAACCCCGATGCACAACTCGAAACGATCGTGCCCGCCGCACTTTCCACCTGGCTGGCGTACCACGGCTTCCCTGCTCCCCATTCGCGCTGCGTGAACGGCGAAACGCCGTTGATGCGCGCCGCGCAGCATGGCGAGGACGCGGTGGTCGAAGCGTTGCTCGCACTCGGCGCACGCGCCGACGCGCTCGATGACGACGGCAACCATGCGCTCTGGTTCGCGTGCCTGCACGGCGGCCCCGCGACCATCCTGCGGCTGATCGACGCCGGCGCGCCGATCGACCATGTGAACGACGACGACATCACATGCCTGATGCAGGCAGCCGCGAGCGCTCGCCTCGACGTCCTGCAGATGCTGCTTGCGCATGGGGCGAACGCAGAACTGTGCGCACCGGATGGCCGCAGCGCGCACGACATGGCAGCCGACCTCGGGCTGCAACTGCTGCTTGCTTTCGGATGACAGGCTTTGTTAGCGAGTCTTACCGTAACCGTCAAACGGTGTCGGCATCGGCATCAGATGGGCGCGCTCCTGCTCGAACACGTCGGCGACGCTCAGGTCACGATAGTCCGGATGCTTCACCTGATCCCACGACGACCGGCACCGGGTCGCCAGCCATGCATTCAGATCAGCGAAACTGCCGAAGCGTTGCGCACGCGCCTCAATCCAGATGCGCAGACGGCTGTCCTGCACGTTCTTCTCGACGACGCCTTTCTCCCAGCCACTGGCGACGTTGCAGAAGTCCGGATCGAACAGGTAGTGCGAGCACATCACTGCGAAACGCGGATTTACTGTGCGACCCTTGCCTTTGTGAACCTTGTCTACGGCCGTTTTCATATTGTCGTAGATGCCCCGGCGGGCCATCCCGCCGAAGGCCGCGAACAAGCGCGTATGGGCATCGAACAGCATCTCGTGCCGCTGGCTCGGATAGGCAACCAGCCAGAACGCCCGCGACGCACATAGCTTCATGTGCGACACCTGCAGCTTGCGGTAAATGCCGCCGACAACCAGTCCTTCCTCGGACCGGTCAAACTGGAATGCCTCGCCCAGTTCGAATCGCAACGGCACAAACGCCGATTTCGAAACCGCCTTGCCTTCGCCTTGCCGCCAGCCCCGGATGAAATCGGTCACCCGCGAGTAACAGCCGTCGTAGCCGCCCGCCTTGATCTCCTGAAACAGCATCCAGGCGGTGCGCCGCTCCTTCTTCGACCGCCGCGCGTCGACACTGAGCGCCTGCACCAGCGCCTCATGAAACGGCGTCAACCGGGTCGGCTGGGAGCGCCGCTGATACTTCGGCTCCTCCTGAACATCCATGTTCAGATATTTACTAATCGTGTTGCGCGACAGGCTTGTGAGACGTGCTATCTCGCGTACCGACCTGTTCTGGCGGTGGAACATCCGCCGCACCTTGCCAATCATCGTCATCGGGATCATCCCCAAACACCCTGCCAGAAAAACTAGCAGGATAGGTTGATTGCCCGGCTCAATTTTCAGTCGGCGCGATCCCTACATGTGGCATGTGGCCGAATTTTCGGTCGGCGTAAACACGGTATGTTCACCCCGAGCCCCGGTGGCACGTCTTGAGATGCGTTCAGTATGGCACGCTGGTTGCCACTCATCGGTGGCTTCCGCCACCGATTGAGCAGCGCGAAAGCTTCGAACTATCAGGAAGCGTCGGCCTGTAGAACGCCGAGCATTGCGATACAAGTGGTTAAACGAAGCTCAACGACGAAGGGAGACGGGTCCTGATTGAGATCGTTAATAATCACGGTGAAGTCTGCGGCAGTGTCATCGATCGCGGTCTTCAGATTTGTCAGGTCGCTAAGGCTGGAGGCCTCGGCGGCAGCCAATTGGCCCCGTGCCGCGCCTTCCTGTGCCTGCAATGTCGTCATCTGACTCTGGATAGAGCCTTCGACGTGGGCTAGCTGCGTAACCGACGACGACATGAGAGCCGCGGCAGCGTTCGATTGGGTGAGTAGTGATGTCGCGCTTTGTTGGTACGTACTGATGGTGGCAGCGACGTCCGAGACAGTTTTGGCTATCGAGCCCGGACTTGCACCTTTTTTAAGGTCAGCGAGCGCACCATTCAGCGCGGTGATTGCCGAACCGGTATAGCCGAGCAGGGCCGTCTAAAAAGGAGCGGCGTCCTTCAGAATGCCGATAAGAGAATTGCAGACGGAGTTCTGAATTGGCACCGCGTCGCCGGGCAATCCTTGGATGGACCGCAATTTGGAGACACTACTGTTCAGGGCGGCCAAAGTCTGTGAAAAAGGACCCATGTTGTCTCTTTCCTTCGTTGTGGTATGACGGGGTCGCCTCCGTTGGAATCAATCCCGACGGAGGCCGCACGGGCTAGCGGATCGCGTTACGCCACTCCTGCTGAGGCGGGCAGATTGGCGACCTTCGCGATGAGATCGCTTACGGTCTGACGCGCGGCGGCCGATTGCACGGTTACGCGAGCCATTTGGCCCTTGACCGTCTGGATGTCCGCCAGGAGCGTCCCGATTTCGCCGTTTGCCGCTTTTATGAACAGGGTGCGGATCTCGTCCGCACTCGAAATCCCCTTGTTCAAATCGGCGATGATGTCGCCCAGATCAAATGTGATGCTTTCCCACGCGTTTGCCATCGCCGATGCTGCAGTAATGGCACCATTGACCTGCGTAGAAAGTGATGTGTAGCCGCCACTAATCGCCGTAGCGAGCTTTACCTCTTCCTTCAGGTCCGCTTGTTCGGTGAGCAGCGACGCCTTCGCCTTATTCGCTGCGACGAGCCCGGCTGCCGCGCCGGCTTCACCGAAGACTCCCATCAAGACAATGCCAACGCCGCCGATGACTGCACCGGTAGACGCGCCAGCGGTGACAAATTCAGCGATCGCCCCTACGCAGATGACAAATACGCCGCCTACGACAGTCAGCCCGCTCAGAACGGTTCCGGCGATTGCGCCGTCGATTTCTGCCTGAGCTTTGCTGAGTTCCCCTTTGATGGTGGCGAGAATCCCGTCTGTTCCGCCAACCGCACTATTCATATTGGTAACGGTGGTTGTGAAGTCCGCTGAGTCCGTCGTGAGATTCGCGCCAAGCGTCTGGAGGTTGGTGACAATCTGGTTCGCGGCGCCTTGGTATTTCACCGACTCCTGCTGCACCGCCGTGAGGGCGGCTGTCCACTCGGCAACAGTCGAGCCTGCCGGCAGCGTCGCCGGTAGTGCTTTGTTGAGCTGGTAGTAGTTGTCGATGTTTGCCATGTTTTCGATCAGGCTGGGCTGCAGCGTGTCCAGATAATAGATCGCATGGCCTTTCGCGGTGGTGAGCCCGTCGTTGATTTGTGTCTGGTATTGCGACAGACCGTCGATGCCAGAAAAATCCACCTGGGGCTGTTCGAGAACGCTATTTGCATAGGTTTGAACGGTCAGGGCAGCACCCATTTGCTGAGTGTTTGCATCGCCAATTGCTGTCGCATTTCCGCTGATATCCGGCATTTTTACCCTCGCTATTAAATTCAAATTGCATTGAACGCGACCTGAAGTGGCCGCACGTAACGAACTCAATTAGTAAAAGGAACGTGCGTCGCGCGACCAGCGAAATCGGTCCACTGATCAGTCGAAAAATCGTATAGTTTGCAGCCTCGTGCGGTGTCGAAGTACCAACGCCACGAAAACCGCTGCACGACGATCCGTTCCGGAAGCATCGCTTCGAGGGTTCGCTGAGCACCGACGAGCCCGTATAGAGGGAGACTCATGTCGACGTGATGCGCGGTGTGCTCCATGATGTGATGAAACAGCGCGCCAAAACGCCAGCGAAAGGTCAAGTGCACCGTCGTGGATACGAACGGATCCGAACGCCCCCATTTCGCGCGATCGTCGTACCAGCGGATTTGCGGATGCGTGTGGTGCGCGTACACGACGAAACCCACCATCGCGCACCAGAACAGGAACGGCACCCCGAACCCGCATGCGATTGACGGGACCACCCCCCGCTGCGTCGCGCGAGCGATCCACGCGAGCGCGCCGATCCACAGCAGTGCGAACACCGATACCAGCGTGCAGTCACGGAAGAACACGGGGCGCCGCGTCGGCATGGCGGCCCGCGACGGAAAAAACATCTTCGTCCACCAAATTTCGATCATGTAGTAGAGACCGGGCGCCCAGCCGCTGCGATAGATACGTTCCAGTGCGCGCCGTGGCCCACTCAAGGCGCGATATTCCTGGATCGTCAGCGGTGCCCACACAAAATCGACGCCTTTCAGGTTCGTGTAGCCGTGATGCACCACGTTGTGACCCACTTGCCACAGGCTGTACGGCGTGAGCGACGGCAGGAAGGCGATCCGGCCCAGCCAGCGGTTGAGCGTGCGGTGCCGGGTCAGGCTCTCATGACATGCGTCGTGACCGATGACGAAGAGCCGTCCGATGACGAAGCCCGCCATGCATCCGAATACGGTCTTCAGCACGAACCCGTGCGCGAACACGCTCGCGGCGAGCGCACACAATAGCAAAACGTAGTCGAACACGAGCAGCAGAAGCGCGTAGGCGGTGCGGCGTTCGGCGAACGGTGTCAGCCACGAGCGGATGACCTTGCGATGGGGCAATGGCTCATTGGCGGGAACGGGGTGATTCGGACTGTTCATGAAGAAAGACCGGTAGAGCGGTGCAGCACAACACTACGCACGCGGCCGACGGCTGCATGCCGTGTCCGCGATGATGTCACCAGACCGTTTCGCGCTGGTGGCGAGTCAGCGCGACATCATGTTCATGCTGACATTGTGCATCACCCAGATCGTGCCGAAGATCAGGAACAGCGCGGCGAGCGCGGTGTAGCATAACGCCAGCCCGTTCCAGCGCTGGCCGCGCGACAGGTCGAGATGCAGGAACGTCACCAGTTGCACGACGATCTGCACGAACGCCAGCAACGCGAGCGCCATAATCGCGGAGCCGGACGGCAGCAACCGTTGCGTGACGATCGAGAATGAGCCAGCAGTCAGCGCCACGGCAAGCACGAAACCGGTGATATAACCGGCGACGTCACCACGCGAGGCGGTCGTGGACGTCGAGTGTGAATGGACCATTTAGAGCATGCTCCCGAGATAGACAAACGAAAACACGCAGATCCACACGATGTCGAGGAAGTGCCAGAAGAGGCTCAGGCACGTCAGACTCGTGAGGTCGCGACCGGACAGTTCAGGCGAGCGGACGACATGCACGACGAGCACGGCCATCCAGACGAGGCCGGCTGTCACGTGCAGGCCGTGGGTGCCAACCAGCGTGAAGAACGACGACAGGAAGGCGCTGCGACTGGGCCCAGCACCGTCGGCGACCAGGTGCGAGAACTCGCGCAGCTCTAACGCGAGGAACAGCGCGCCAAGCACGAACGTCACGAGGAGCCAGCCGATCACGGCACCACGCCCCTGGCGCTGCGCGCCGAGCATCGCGAAGCCGTAGGTGGTGCTGCTCAGCAGCAGCGCGCCGGTTTGAAGTGCAACACCCGGGATGTCGAACAGGTCCCGTCCGGACGCGCCGCCCGCGAACTGGTGCGCCATCACGGCGAACACGGCGAACAGCGACGCGAACAGCATGCAGTCGGTCATCAGGTACAGCCAGAAGCCGAACACGGTGGGCGTTGGGCCGTGGTCAGCGCTCGACCTGCCGTGATGGACGAGTAATGCAGATTGCGTCATGGGTCAGGTCTCCGCGGATTCGGGTAATTCAAGGGCGGCCGGGGTGGGTGCGCTGCCGCGTCGTGCTTCGATTTCGCGCACGCGCGAGGCCGGAATCACGTAGCCATGGTCGTCGCGGAAGCTACGCGCGATCAGCGCGGCGACGATCGCGACGAAGGCCAGCACGGCGAGCCACGTGATGTGCCAGACGCCGGCGAAGCCGAGCACGAGGCTGAATGCGCCGATCAGGAACCCGTCCGCGGTATTCGACGGTAGGTGGATGTCCTCGTAATGCGCCAGTGCGGCATTTGCTGCGCCGCTTTCCTTCATGTGCGCGAACGCGTCGAGCTGGTGGACGACCGGTATGCGCGCGAAGTTGTAGACAGCGGGCGGCGACGCGGTGGCCCATTCGAGCGTGCGGCCGTTCCACGGGTCGCCCGTCAGGTCGCCGTATTCCGGCTCGTTGCGATGGATCACGCTCACGACGACCTGGGCGATCTGGTGCACGACACCGAGTGCGATCAGCACCACGCCGCATGCGGCGACGAACAGCCAGGGATGCCAGGTCGGGTTGTCGTAGTGATTCAGGCGCCGGGTCATGCCCATGAAGCCGAGCACGTAGAGCGGCACGAACGACACGTAGAAGCCGACGAACCAGCACCAGAAAGCCCGCTTGCCGAGCTTCTCGTTAAGCTTGAAGCCGAACGCCTTCGGGAACCAGTAATGGAAGCCTGCGAGATAGCCGAACACGACGCCGCCTATGATCGCGTTGTGAAAGTGCGCGATCAGGAACAGGCTGTTGTGCAGCACGAAGTCCGCGCCCGGGATCGCCATCATCACGCCCGTCATGCCGCCGATCGTGAACGTGACCATGAAGCCGATCGTCCACAGCACGGGTGCGGTGAACTCGATGCGACCGCGGTACATCGTGAACAGCCAGTTGAAGACTTTCACGCCCGTGGGGATCGCGATGACCATCGTCATAATGCCGAAGAACGCGTTGACGTCCGCGCCGGAACCCATCGTGAAGAAGTGGTGCGCCCACACGAGGAATGCGAGCACCGTGATCGCGCACGACGCGTAGACCATCGTTCTGTAGCCAAACAGCGGTTTCTTCGCGAAGGTCGCGATCACTTCCGAGTAGATGCCGAACGCGGGCAGCACGAGGATGTACACCTCCGGGTGGCCCCACGCCCAGATCAGGTTCAGGTACAGCATCGCGTTGCCGCCGAGCTCATTGGTGAAAAAGTGCATGCCTGCGTAGCGGTCGAGGCCGAGCAGTGCGAGCGTCACGGTTAGGATCGGGAACGTTGCCATGATCAGCACGTTCGAGCACAGCGCGGTCCACGTGAACACCGGCATCTTCATCAGCGTCATGCCGGGCGCGCGCAGCTTGACGATCGTCACGAAGAAGTTGATCGCGGTAATCAGCGTACCGACGCCGGAGAGCTGCAGACTCCAGATGTAGTAGTCGACCCCGACGCCGGGACTGAACTGCAGCTCCGACAGCGGTGGATACGCGAGCCAGCCGACCTGCGCGAACTCGCCGATCACGAGCGACAGATTGATCAGGATCGCGCTGATCGCCGTCATCCAGAAGCTCAGCGAATTCAGGAACGGGAAGGCGACGTCGCGCGCGCCGATCTGCAGCGGCACGACAAGATTGAAGAGGCCGACCATCAGCGCCATCGCCATGAAGAAGATCATGATGACACCGTGCGCGGTGAATATCTGGTCGTAGTGGTGCGGCGGCAGGTAACCGGGGCCGTGAAACGCGATCGCGAGCTGAAGCCGCATCATTACGGCGTCGACAAAACCGCGCACGAGCATCAGCACCGCGACGATGATGTACATGATGCCGATCTTCTTGTGATCGACGCTTGTCAGCCACTCGGTCCAGAGCCACTTCCAGCGGCCGAGCTTCGTGAGCGTGACGATGACCCCCAGCACGATGAGCGCCATGAACGCGGCCGCGCCCATGATGATCGGCTGATCGAACGGAATCGCGCCGGGCGTGAGTTTTCCAAACATGGCTTACTCCGTGGTCTGCGTGCGACAGGCGGCGTCGCGGAAGGCCGTGACGTTGCCGTTGTTGTATCGGGCAACGATGTTGCGGAACAGGTACTGGTCGATCGATGAGAAGTAGCGTACCGACTGCTTCTCGCTCGGCTTCGCGACTTCGGCGTATTCGTCCATGCTAAGGCGGTCCGGCGAAGCCTTGACCTTGCGCACCCATGCGTCGAAGTCGGTGGTGCTCGTCGCGAGCGTGCGGAACTTCATGTCGGTGAATCCCTTGCCGCTGAAGTTGGCGGACATGCCTTCGAAATTGCCCGGTGCATCCGCGATCAGGTGCAGACGGGTCTGCATGCCGACCATTGCATACACCTGGGTGCCGAGTTGCGGGATGAAGAATGAGTTCATCACCGAGTCCGACGTGATCCGGAAATTCACCGGCGTATCGACTGGCACGGCGAGCTGGTTCACCGACGCAATGCCGAGGTCCGGGTAGATGAAGAGCCACTTCCAGTCGAGCGCGACCACCTCGACGTCGATCGGCTTCACGCTCGACTGCAGCGGCCGGTACGGGTCGAGCTCATGCGTGGTGCGCCACGTCAGGATACCGAGGTACAGGATGATCAGGGCGGGGATAGTCCAGACGACGATCTCGATCGCCGTCGAGTGCGCCCATTTGGGTGCGTAGATCGCGTGACGGTTCGACGCACGGTAGCGCCACGCGAAGAACAGCGTCAGCAGGATCACCGGGATCACGACGATCAGCATCGCCCACGTGGCGGTGGCGATCAGCGACTTCTCGGCCGCGCCGACGCTCCCTTTTGGATCAAGCACAGTCAGATCACATCCCGATAGACAGGCGCTCAATGTCGTGACGATGGCTATCGACCGTTTCCTTAAGGCTTTTCTGTCTGTCATAGTGGTTAAGTCCGGGTTGTGGCACTTTTGACGTGAAGTTGGCTTGACGCATGCGGCATGACACTCGCAGCATCATGGTCCGACAACCGGCCAGCTTTGTGATTGATGTCGATCAAGGACGAACAAAGCGGCGGGGTGCGGTGCACTGACGCAGTGCGCGGGCTAAATCAGGCGACAGTCTGCTGCGACAAACCGTAGATCAGGTCGACGTTAATTGAGAGAAATCCCGCATCGCGTGCGCCGCTGAGTGCGCGTTCCACCACATCGAGTGGCTGGATGCGATTGACAGCCTGCTGAACGTCGGTCGCAAAGTCCTGTACGCCGAAGCTCGCCCGGTTGAAGCCGAGGCGCGCGAGTGGTGAAAGCGTTTTGGTGCTGACGGTTCGCGGATCAATTTCGATGGCAAGTTCTGCGTCGATCGAGAACGCGAAGCGGTTCTGCAGTTGCTGGACAAGCTCTTCGAGTTCGGCAACAGGGAAGAAGGTCGGCGTTCCATCTCCCAGATGCAGCTGCACGGTTCGCCGGTCAGGTCCGAGATGTGACGCGACCAGGTCCATCTCACGAACGAGGTAGCTCAGATATCTGGCGCTGCAGCCATGGTCGTGCGTAATGACCTTGTTGCATGCACAGAAGTAGCAGAGTGATCTGCGTGCCGTTCGGCGGCTGCAGCCAGTCCGGCCTCAAGGCTCCCGCTATCTCGACATTCCTACGCGTGACCCGATGTCGCATCTTGACTTCGGGATCGGGACCGGTTGATCCTGCGCAAGGGCAGCCCTGATTTGCGCGTCGACAATTCCCCGCATACGTCAACAAGGGGAAAGCGATGAAGCACATGATTAAGGCCGTCATGATCGTGGCAAGCCTGTGCACTACCGGTTTGTTCGAAGTGCTGGCATACGCGGATGACGTAAGCGCGAACGGAAGCACGATGGCAGGCCAGGTGCCGGCGGATGGGATCCACGCCGGTGACGTGCTCGTGCGTCTGCGTGCCATCTCGATCCAGCCCGAAGTACACACCAGCGGCACGTTGTCGTCGCTCGGCGTGGGTGTCAATAACGCACTCGTGCCGGAGTTGGACCTGACCTATATGATCCGCGACGCGATCGGCATCGAGCTGATTCTCGCCACCTCGCGGCACCACGTGACGTCCGACCTCGGCGATCTCGGTGGCGTGAACGTGCTGCCACCGACGCTGCTGCTGCAATATCACTTCAACCATGCTGGCATGATCCGACCGTATGTCGGCGCGGGGGTCAACTACACGTACTTCTACAACGACGGCCTGAGCGCGGGCCCCGTAGGCATCCAGGTGTCACGCAGCAGCTTCGGTCCGGCGGTGCAGGCTGGCGTCGACGTGCAGATCACGAAGACCGTCTTTCTCAACGCGGATATCAAGAAGATCTGGATGCACACGGACGCCTCGCTCGGCGATAGTTCGTTGGGCCGGCTGGACATCGACCCACTGGTACTGGGAATAGGCGTCGGGATGAAGTTCTAGCGAGCGCGCAATGACGGACCACAGCTCGCACCAACGGGCGATCCGCTGCGCCCCATCCACCTGAAACGGAGATCTGATCACTATGCCCCTGTACGACTACCGCTGCGCGGCCTGCGGCCACGCGTTCGAAACGCTGGTGCGCGCCGGCCACACGCCCGTCTGCCCGCAATGCGGCGGCACCGCGCTGGACAAGCAGGTCAGCGCGCCGGCCTCGCCCGGCAAGAGCCGCGCGATCATCTCCCGCGCGCGGCGTCAGGCGGCGCGCGAAGGGCACCTCAGCAACTATTCGCCGGCCGAGCGTCGCAAGCTGCTGCGCTGAGCCCAACGGGGAATCGCGCTGTCGATGTATATGAACCTCGAGGGCGCCTACGGGATGGCACTCAGTCTCACCGTCTTGATGGCCGGCACGCTGGATCAGGCCACCGCCGACAGCCTGCTGGAACGCGCGAAGGGCATCTGCCCGTATCTCGACGCGTGGCTTCGCAACATTGCGTCAGCACGGCCGCCCTCGCGCTCGAGCGCTTCGATGACCACGACGGAAACGTCCTGCGCATGCAGTACGCGCGCCAGCGCGAGGCCGAGTTGCCTGCAGCAGGGTCGCGCCGGCGGCAACGCCGTAGGTCTTGCCCGAAGGCAGTACGGTCAATGTGGTCATGACGGCGATCTTGATAAAGGGCTACGGATAAAGAACGATGGATAGCGGCCACGCTTCACGCGGCCAGTGCGGGTTGCATGGCATCCACCAACGCTTCGGCGAACCCGCCCAGCGGCATCGCGATGCACGTGATGCCCTGCTCTTCGGGAAAGCGCGCCTCCATACGCGTCGGTTCGTCGGGCAGCCTCACAGATAAATGGCGGCGCCGGCGCCCACGTTGGTCGCGGTGTCTTTCAGCGTCTTGACGATGTACTTGACCTGGTCGGTGTCGAGTAGCGTGTGCAGCGGCAGCGCCAGCGCGCGATCGCCGATGCGCTCGGTGTCGGGCAACAGGCCGCTCTTGCGGCCGATCGCATCGCCCGCATTCATGTAGTGGAACTGCTGATGCAGCGGATGGCTGTAGGCCACCGTCTCAATGCCGCAAGATTTCATGTCGTCGATCATCTGGGCGCGCGCGCTCTGCGTAAAACGCTTGCCCAAATGCACAACATAGAGCATCCAGTGCACTTCTTCGACGTCCTCGGCCACGTAGGCCGGCTTGATCCCTTCGAAGCTTTGCATCTCCTCGTGATACCAGGTCTCGACCTGCTTTCGCTGCGCGAGGCGCGTGTCGAGTTCGGCCAGTTGCGCGAGACCGAGCGCGGCGGTCAGATCACTGATCCCGGCCTGCAGCGGCACCCGCGAGCCGACCGAGACGGACGCGCGGTCCGTGACGCGCCGCTCGCGCAGATAGCGCAGTTCATGGACGAGTTCGTCATCGTCGGTGACGAGCATGCCGCCCGCTCCTGTGCACAGCGCGGACGGGCTGGAGAAGTCGAACACTGATACGTCGCCGAAACAGCCGACGTTGCGGCCCCGGTAGCGCGAGCCCAACGCCTCAGTACTGTCTTCGATCAGCCGCAAGCGCTGCGCGTCGGCAAGTTCGCGCAGCAGCGCCCACGCGGCCGGGTGGCCGTTGGTATTGCCGGCGAGGATCGCGCGCGTGCGAGGGCCGATCTTCTGCGCGGCTTTTTCGGCGCTCAGACAACCACTCCAGTAGTCGATGTCGGCGAACACCGGCACGGCTCCCGCCAGCGTGATCGCCTGCGCCACCTGATGCCAGGTGTGCGACGCGCAGACCACCTCGTCTCCCGGGCCGATCCCCGTCGCGCGCAACGCAATCCAGGTGGCGAGCGTGCCGCTCGCGACCGCGACCGCATACTCCCGGCCAACCCAGCCCGCAAACGCGCGCTCGAACGAATCAAGCATCGGCCCGTCGCTCCAACGCGAGGATTGCAGCACCGCGTTGACGAGATCGATCTCGCGCGCCGCGCAAGCCGGTTCGCTCAGCGCGATCTCATCGATTTCCATGCGCCTTGTCCTCAGTCAGGATCAACGCATCGGCCTCTTCAGGCCGCTGCGTGATGGTCCTGTAATACCCGGCCGATATCGCGAAATAGATACTGCGCACACTGAACCGGAGCGCTGCTGTCTCGTCGCGCATCACCGTTGCGCTGACATGCATTGTGCGCACCTCGGGATAACGTTCGTGCCGTTGCGCGGCAGCGTCGCGTAGCGTCGGTGCCGTGCGGAGCAGGTCCGCCGCGAAGTCCAATTGCTCGGCGTTGAGGCTCATCTCACTCCTCCACGCCAGCAATGCGCCGCGCTTCGACCGTGATGGGCAGTGGCGTATCGTCGGCCATCGCGGGCAATTCGAGCTGCCAGCCGTTCGCGAGCGTGACGAGACCGCCCCACATCCCGGGCTGCGCCATCGCGACAATGGGCTCTTCCAGGTCCTTCTTTGGCACGTAGGCGCTCAGCGCGCCCTTGCTGTCCTTGCGGATCATGACTTTCATGGTTGCGGACTCCGGAGATTGATGACAGGTTCAAACCAGCTTCAAGCGGGATGCGCTGCTTCCTCCAGCAGTGGACGAAGCAACGGCGGTAGATGGGCGAGCACGTACTCAATGTCCTGCGCCGTAGTGATTTCGCCGAGCGACAGCCGCACCGCTGCAACACGACCTCGGCGGGAAGCTCGCCGAAGCGCAGGTAGCTGGTGCCGGGCCGACGCGGTGCCTGCGCTGGCGAAGATCAACTCTGCGGGCTTGCAATCGAGCGCTCGCGCGATCGTCGCGCGGGCCGCAGCCAGCGTGCCCTTCGCCTGCTGCCCGACGGCATGCTGCGACGACGCGTTGCCCCACACATCCGTCAGGATGGACAGCATCGCCTGCCACGGCGGAGGCTGGCGGCATGGTCGCGTTGTGGTCGAGATAGATCGTCGCCCGGCTCCGTTAGTTTGCTTCACGGCCAGAACACGCATTCGCGATCGATGCACAGCGTGTCCAGCAGCTCGGCCAGATCGGTGCTCTCATGCTGGGGCATCCATCGGTGCGACGCATGATCGCGCGCGCTCAGGTGCCACATACCGTCTTCATCGCGCGTGAGCCAGGCTATGTCGATCAGCCCGCCATTCGCGTCGACATTGCGGGAGCAGCACGGGCTCTCGACACGGAACCCCTGCCCGTCGCGCAGCACGCGCGGCAGCACATAGCGGTAGCGGGTACGCTCGCGCAACGCTTGCTCGATCTGGCGCTGGGTCAGGTCGAACGGGCGGCCCGCGCGCAAACCGTCGCGCGGCGGCGCCGCTTCTGGCGCGCTCGCCTGAACCGTCATGACATGGCTCCTTCTTCGGGTAGCAGGCCGGCGGGTGCGGGCGCAATTTCATTCTCCGTGCATCCGACGACACAGTTGCCGAACTCCACCAGATAGACCGGCTCGCCGCTCTCAACCACCTGCCCGACGTTGACGATTTCGCCGACCGTACCCGCCTCGGCCAGACAATCGTCCTGGCCGCGCTCCGGAAAGCTGCCGTCGTTGCACAGGTCATCCAGCGCGATCACGCGCATGCCCCACTGATAAGCAGGCTGAACCGGTTCGATACTCATGCTGACGGCTCCTGCGGTTGCGACGTTTCCGGCTGGACCCGCGTGCCGATCTTGTGCAGCGCTTCGGCCCGCTCGCCCAAGCCTTGCAGCACGTCGTCCGGCAGGTGGTCGAGCGTGCATAGCTCTTTCGCGCGCATGCCGACGCGGTGGCCGCTCTCGACGAAATACACCGCATAGATATAGAACTGCTGAAGGAAGGTGTCGATGCTGGTGACGTAGCCAATCTCGCCCTTGTTCACCAGCACTTCGCCGATGTCCTTGCCGTTGTAGGTGCCGTCGTTGCGGATCACCGCGCGTGCGATCACGCGCTCGCCGTAGTTGAAGCGCGGGGGAAACGCGACCTCGATCAGGTCGTCGTCGCGGTTGATGTCAGCCATGCTTCACTCCTGCTGATCGTTGCGTCTGTCCGGTGGTCATCAGGTTAGCGACCTCGCCCGACTGCCGGCGCTGCCGCGCGAGCGCGCGCACCTCTTCGCGCACGTTCTGTACGCTCATGGTTGCGTCCCCGTCCAGCCGCGCGTCGGATACGCACTCAGCGCATTCATTACATCGTCGGACCCGACGCCGGTCTCATGACGATCCAAGACTTGCGAAAGCAGCGCGCCCCCCACCCGGTCTTCGGGATCGAGCCGGCGCAATTCGCGCAGTAGCATGCGCGCTTCTTCAAAGTCGCCGAGACGCATGTTGAGGTACGCGAGGCCCTTCAGCGTGAACAGATAAAAACGCGCGGCCGCGTCATAACGCGTGGTCACGATCGCGGCCGCAAGCGGTTCGTCGCCGAAATCTGAGCCCAGCGCGGTGCGGGCGACCGCCAGCGCGTCTTCGCCGATCGCACGCGCCTGCGCCAATTGATGGCCGTAGAAGTAAAAGCGGTACAGCGCGATCAACGGCACCGGATGGCGCGGTGCAGCGGCGCGGGCGCGTTGCAACAGCGCGAGCGCCTCGTCGGGGCGCTCGCGCAACCGACCCGCCTCGGCGATCAATGCATTGACGCCCGACGGCAAGCCGCCGCCAATCGCGCTCTGCGCAAACGCGGTCATTACGTCGTCGAGGGCACGGTCGCCGGACTCCATCGCCATCGCTCCTCTTCAGGAGATCTGACGCGGCAGCGGCGGCCGCCCACGGCCAATCGCGCTGACATCGATGGTCGCCACGCCCGGCGGCGCCGATTCCGCACTGCTGCTGCAACCACAAGCGGCCTGGTTCGGATTGAAAAAGATCAAGCCGGACTGGGTTGGCGTGTCGGCGAAATCGATCGTTATGCCTTCGAGCATCAGCCGGCTCTCAGCCGGCAGGAATACGCGCAGGCCGTTGATGTCGAGTTCCTGTTCGCCTGGTTGCAGCGCCGGCTCGGCGGTGAATTTCGCGGTATAGCCGGAACAGCCGCCGGCGCTCACCACCAGACGAAAGCCGGCCCCAGCCGGCAGGCCCGAAAAGCGCACGATACGACGCATGAACTTCTCGGCGGCACTCGTAACAGTTACGTTGGACAGCATGATGCGTAGTCTCCTGATGGATGAATGGCCGGCCCGGCCACGAGCCAGACTCAAACCTGAACGATGCAGCCGTCCACGGGACACACGGCGACGCACTGCGGGTCGTCGAAGTGGCCTTCGCATTCGGTGCATTTCTTGGCGTCGATCGCGAACACGCCGCCTTTCTCGCTGATCGCCACATTGGGGCATTCGGGTTCGCAGGCCGAGCATCCCGTACAGGTGGACGCAATAATCTTCAGAGGCATGGAGGCTCTCCTGTTGTCCTGTCTGGAAGGGTGTGGGGGTGTCACGCCGCTGAGGCTGACGAGGTGTAAGCACCCTGGCGGATCGAAGCATCGCCGCGGTCCCGGTGCTCGATGGCGCCGCTGGCGATGCGACTGCGGTAGTCGTTGAACCAGGCAAGCACCGCTGTTTCGATAAATTCGCCGACGTACTGATCGACCGGCTCGATGCCCGCTTGCGCCAGTTCGTCTTTCGGGCAGGCGCCGATCTTCGCGACCAGCACCGCGTGGCAGTCGCGAAGCGCGCGCACGACCGACGGTAGTTGCTCGTCGTCGCCGTAACCGCCCCGGCAATACAGGTCCACCCGGCGATGGCCGACGAACAGCGCGTCGGCTGCCGAGACCTCGAAGATCTGAAACTCCGTGACGTGGCCGAAGTGCTCGTTGACCCGGCCGCCGCCCTTCGTTGCGACCGCGACCAGCACCTTCATGTCGTCGGCGACGTCGATCTCGCGAGAGACAGCCAGCGCTTCTTGCTTCGCGTCGTGCTGCGCCTGACGCTCGGCTTCGACGCGCTTCTGGTATTCACGGCGGCGGTCGAGGTCGTAGACCACTTCCATCTGCTCGATCTTGTCGAGCGTGAAATCCTCGCTGCGGTCCTCGCCCAGCAGGCCAACCGCATCCGCGCGGCACTGGCGGCAATGACGCATCAGGTTGGCGCCGCCCATGCAGGCGTCCTGCACGGCCTTGAGTTCCTGCGCAGTCGGTCCGCGCTGGCCGCTCAGGCCAAAGTGAGTGCCGTGCTCGGGCTCCGAAATCAGCGGCATGATGTTATGCAGGAACGCGCCGCGTTTCTTGACGTCGCGGTTGACCTCGATCAGGTGCTCCTCGTTGATGCCGGGAATCAGCACCGAGTTGATCTTGGTCAGCACGCCGCGTGCGGTGAGCATCTCGAGACCCTTCATCTGCCGGTCATGAAGGATGCGGGCTGCTTCGTAACCGGTCACGCGCTTGTGCTTCCAGAAAATCCACGGATAGATTTTCTCGCCCACCGCCGGGTCGACCATGTTGATGGTGATTGTCACGTGGTCGATGTTGTACTTGCAGATTTCGTCCACGAGGTCGGGCAACGCCAGGCCATTGGTCGACAGGCACAGCTTGATGTCCGGCGCCTGTTCCTGCAGCATTCGGAACGTCTCGAAGGTCTTCTTCGGGCTCGCCAGCGAATCACCGGGACCGGCGATGCCAAGCACCGTCATCTGTGGAATCTCGCTTGCGACCGCCACGACCTTCTTCACTGCCTGTTGCGGCGTTAGCTTCTGAGAGACCACGCCGGGACGCGACTCGTTCGCGCAGTCATATTTGCGGTTGCAGTAGTTGCACTGGACGTTGCAAGCCGGCGCCACCGCCACATGCATGCGCGCATAGTGATGATGGGCTTCTTCCGAGTAGCATGGGTGATTCTTGATTTTCTCCCAGATGTCCGGCGGCATGTCGTCGAGACTACCCGACGCGCCGCAGCTGGCCCTACCCTCGCCACCGTGCGTGCCGCAGCCGCCACCGGTCGACAGGTCTTCGATCTTCACGCCGAGCGGTTTAATCTGCCCGATGCTGATATAGGCCGCTGCGGGCAAGTCGCTCGCATTTGAACTCGCTTGCATGGATATCTCCTCGCAACCAACGGCGGCCGCGCGCAAGCCATAGAGCCAGATCCATGCCACTCGACAAGAACGCCAGGAATCAACGGGTTAGGATATATTTCGCAGTTCTGTTTGATCCCGGCGCGCGACGTATGCCTACAATCTCGTTGCGTCGTGTCGGTGTTGCGACAAATCTCACACGACCCGGACAGCATGTTCTGAACCAGCGAGATGGACCCGCACAAACCAGATCAATCGTTCGCGTTCACCCTCCGGCTTCCCCGGCTTGCGATGTCGCGAACGTGTAATCGTCCGCTGCTGCTCGTCACGCGAAAGACCCGTAGCGCTCAGGCCGCGCAGTTGCCCCTCCGGTTCGGCCAGCACCACAAAGGCGCGCCGCCACTCCATCGTCTGCACAAGATAGTTCAGGGACTCGCGGAAGGCTTTCGCCACATCGAGCGACGAAACCAGCGTCTTGCTCACCTCGTAGACGCCGTCCAACGCTTGCCTGAATGTTCACCGTTGACTTCCCCGTCGTGCGCTGCGCGCTTTCGATGTACCAGCGCAAGGCGCACGATCGACCCAAAGACACAGCGTTTGAAGTAAGCGCATTTCTACGCCTGACGATTCAGCCATCGCGCGTGTCAATCCCCCGCGCGTAACGACAAATCCGACAAAAAGAACGGCGGCAATCCTCACTCGTCGGGCGCATCGACACAAAAACAACAGCGAAACAACAGCGGCCCAGTTGAAAGAGGCCACTAGAGCGTGAAAATCCATTGGCATGGAAGTTGCCCTGAAGGTCGCATTACCCCGCTTCCAGGAGCCTGCGATGTCGGATTTCCAACGCGTGAGTACCGGCCTCCATCCGCGCGGCGCCAACCCGGTGCATCTGGATCATGCCGCCACCACGCCGGTCGATCCGCGCGTGATCAGACGCATGCTGCCTTACCTGACCGAGATGTACGGCAATCCCGCCAGCCGTTCGCATGCCTATGGCTGGGTCGGCGAAGAAGCGGTGGAACTGGCCCGCGAGCAGGTCAGTTCGCTCGTCAACGGGGACCCGCACGAGATTGTCTGGACCTCGTGGGGCTCCGGACGCGCATGCGGATCGCGTGCCAAATGCACGGCGGCGTCCACGAGCGCGGCATGCGTTCGGGGACGTTGTGCACGCATCAGATCGTCGAGGAACTGCCATTGCCGCCGGTCGAGATCCACTGCTCGATTCTCGCGCCGAGGACGCGATCAAGGCGGCCGTGTCTGACTTTCGCTCGCGCCAGACGATTCGAGGCGCAGCAGCCGACGACCTGTAACTCGCCGAGCAACCGACCTGCCCGTCTAACCCGAAGTGAGTCCATTCAAGCCTGAGAGGAACCTCCATGGAAACGCTCACCCAACCGGCTTCCGCCGCACCCGGCGTCATGCCCGACCTACTCGAATTCACGCCTCAGGCCGCTGCGAAAGTGGCCTCGCTGATCGAGGAAGAAGGCAATCCCAACCTGAAGCTGCGGCTGTACGTGTCCGGCGGCGGCTGTTCGGGCTTCCAGTACGGCTTCGCGTTCGACGACCAGGTGGCGGACGACGACGTGCAGATCGTCACGGACGGCGTCACGCTGCTGGTCGATTCGATGAGCCAGCAATACCTGCCCGGCGCGCGCGTCGACTACGAAGACGGTCTGGAAGGTTCGCGCTTCGTCATTCACAACCCCAATGCGCAGAGCACCTGTGGCTGCGGCAGTTCGTTTTCCGTGTGAGGCAATCATGAAATCTCACTGACTGGCGCCTCCCGACGACGAGGAGAACAACCAGTTCGACATTGCGTGGGGCCTTGGATAGCCGATGGATAGCCAATCCCTACAGCGTTTGCATCGCGCCGACCGCGTCCGCACGTCCTGGCTGACCACGCCCATCGCATCGCGCATCGCTTTCTGCAGCGCCGTGTTCATCGCTACACCTGGCTGTTCGAAACAGGACATTCGCGACAGGTCTTCGTTGGAACCGCTTCATCACAGCGCCAGCGAACACCGGAAAGCCCCGCGGCAAGCGGCTATTCGCACTAACCTTGCATGGCGCAGTACTTGCAAACCGTATGATCAAATGCCTAAAGGATAACTTCCCGTGTCGAATCCGATCATCAACGACACCACACTGCGCGACGGCGAACAGACCGCTGGCGTCGCATTCACGGTTGCCGAAAAATGCGCGATTGCCGAGGCGCTCTCAAGCGCCGGCGTACCCGAACTGGAAATCGGTATCCCCGCGATGGGTGCCGAGGAAATCGATTGCATCCAGGCCATCGTCGCACAGAATCTCGACGCCGATCTGATGGTCTGGGGCCGTCTCACCGACGCGGACCTGGCGTCGGCCTTGTGCTGCAATGCCGACATCATTCACCTGTCGATTCCCGTGTCCGATATCCAACTTCAACACAAATTGCGCCAGCCGCGCTCGTGGGTGCTCGCGCAGGTGAATCGCGTGATCAGCGCCGCCGTCAAAAGCGGCCGCAAGGTTTCGCTGGGCGCGGAGGATGCCTCGCGCGCGGACCCCTCGTTCCTTGTCGACGTGGCGCGGCACGCGCAACAGTGCGGTGCGCAACGCATCCGCTTTGCGGACACGCTCGGCGTCCTCGATCCTTTTTCGACCTATGAAGCGATTGCGCGATTGCACGACGCGGTCGATCTGGAAATCGAAGTCCACGCGCACAACGACCTCGGGCTCGCGACCGCGAACACCCTTGCCGCACTGCGCGCAGGCGCAACCCACGCCAACACCACTGTCAATGGTCTCGGCGAACGCGCCGGAAATGCCGCGCTGGAGGAGATCGTGATGGGCGTGCGCCATATCATGGGTCGCAACACCGGCGTCGACACGACCGCGCTATTGAGCATCTCGCGGCTTGTCGAACGGGCTTCAGGACGCCCGGTCGCGCTTAACAAAAGTATTGTCGGGGCCAGCGTATTCACGCACGAGTCCGGCATCCACACAGACGGGCTCGCGAAGAATGCATCGACCTACGAGAGCTTCGATCCCGTCGAACTCGGTCGCGAACGCTCGGTCGTGCTCGGCAAGCATTCGGGTTCGCAAAGCGTGCGCCGGGCTTATGACGCGCTCGGCCTGGCCGTCAGTGAAAAGCTGCTCGTGCTGCTGCTGACCCGGATCCGCCACCATGCCGCCCAGCACAAGCAAACGCCCAGCGCCGCCGACCTGTATCGCTTCCTGATCGAGGTGCGCTACACCGTCGGAGAATTGTCATGAGCGGCGCTGTGGTCGGCTTCACGAAGTGCGTCGCGAAACCCGAACAGTCGGGCACGACGCCGCCGAGCGCCACCAGCGGCGCCTGCGACAAGTACTTCGCCGAGCCGACGCTCTGTCCATACCTATCCTCATCCGCTTGCAAGGAGTAAACGCGATGGAAAGCTTTGTCCAGCAACTCAAGGCGCTGTCCTCAGCCGAGGACTTCCTGCAGTTCTTCGGCATTCCGTTCGACCAGAAGGTCGTCAACGTGAGTCGACTGCACATCCTCAAGCGCTTCTTTCAGTACATCCAGCAACAGGACGCGCTGCCGGAAGGCGACGAACCCGCCCTGTTCGCGTCATATCACGCGCTGCTGCTGAAGGCTTACGGCGACTTCGTCACCTCCACGCCGGCGCAGGAAAAAGTGTTCAAGGTGTTCCGGGACACCAATGGGCGGCAGCACGTTTCACTCGACAGTCTGCGCGCGTCGCTGCCCGCGCGCACCCTTGCCTGACAGGTGGAGCAAGACCATGCACATCGTTAAGACCATGCACATTGTCGTCTGCATCAAGCAGGTCCCGGACTCGACGCAGATCCGCGTTCATCCGGTCACCAACACGATCATGCGCCAGGGTGTTCCGGCGATCGTCAACCCGTATGACCTGTTTTCACTCGAAGAGGCGCTGCGACTGAAGGACCGCTTCGGCGGCAAGGTCACGTTGCTTTGCATGGGCCCGCCGCAGGCCGAGGAAGCGCTGCGCAAGTGCATCAGCTTCGGCGCGGACGACGCCGTGCTGCTCACCGACCGTGCATTCGCTGGCGCGGATACGCTCGCTACGTCGTACGCGCTGGCAGCGGGTATCCAGCAGATCGCGAAGGAGCAGGCGGTGGACATCGTGTTCACTGGCAAGCAGACGATCGACGGCGACACCGCGCAAGTCGGCCCCGGTATCGCCAAACGCCTCGGGCTGCAACTGCTGACCTACGTGTCGCGCATCGTCGAGACCGCTCTCGATGCGCGCACGATCACCGTCGAGCGCCGCGCCGAGGGCGGCGTGCACGTGCTCAGGACTGCGCTGCCGTGCCTGATCACAATGCTGGAGAACACCAACGAACTGCGCTTTGCGACGCTGCCCGCGATGATTCATGCGGCCGGCTATCCGGTGCACAAATGGAACTGCGAACAGGCCGGCATCGAAGATCTCAGCAAGATCGGCCTGAAGGGCTCACCGACAGTGGTCAGCAAAGTCTTTGGACCGACGCCGCGCAGCGAGAAAGCGGAGATGCTCGACCTCGACGCATCGAGTCTTTGCGACGTGTCGGTGAACCTGCTGCAAAAGATCTTCACGCGCCATCCTACTTTGGAAGCTGACCTGCTGATGAAGGAGGGTTCATGAACGCGCCCGCCGCCCCCGCGAAGAAACCCGCCGGCCGCGCAGGACGCAATCTCGAACTGCCGAAACACCTGAAGGCCTACAAAGGCGTCTGGGTCTTTATCGAGCACGACCGTGGACACGTGCACAGCGTCTCGTGGGAACTGCTCGGTGAGGCGCGCAAATTGGCCGACACGCTCGGCAGCCGAGTGGGCATCGCGGTGCTCGGTGGCGCAAATGAACCGCTCGAACAGTTCGCCGCAGAAGCCTTCACTTACGGCGCGGACGATGCGTACATCGTCCGCGACCCGGTCTTGCAAGGCTATCGCAACGAGCCGTTCACGAAAGGGCTGACCGACCTCGTCAACCGGCATCAGCCCGAGATCCTGCTGCTGGGCGCGACGTCGATGGGCCGGGACCTTGCCGGCTCCGTAGCGACGACCCTGTTGACCGGGCTGACCGCCGATTGCACCGAACTCAACATCGATCCCGCGTCGCGGGCGCTGGCGGCGACGCGCCCCACCTTCGGCGGCTCGCTGTTGTGCACGATCATGACGCTCGCGTACCGTCCGCAGATGGCGACGGTGCGCCCGCGCGTGATGCCGATGCCGCTGCGCGACGCCGAACGCACCGGCAACATCGTCCATGGAACGCTGGGGATGATCGAGACGGACATCGTCACGAGGCTGCTCGACTTTATCCCGGATGCGAGCAGCAACCGGATCAACCTGCCCTATGCCGATGTGATTGTGAGCGGCGGCAAGGGGTTGAAGAGTCCGGAAAACTTCCAGCTGGCGTTCGATCTGGCGAACGTGCTCGGCGGCGAAGTGGGTGCGACCCGGCCATGCGTGCAGGCCGGCTGGGTCGAGGGGGAGCGCCAGGTGGGACAGACCGGCAAGACGGTGCGGCCCAAGCTCTACATCGCCGCCGGCATATCCGGCGCGATCCAGCACCGCGTGGGCATGGAAAGCGCAGATGTGATCGTGGCGATCAACACCGACCCGAACGCACCCATCTTCGATTTCGCACACTACGGGATTGTCGGCAATGCGTTGCAAGTGTTGCCCGCGCTGAAGCAGGCTTTTGCGGAGCATTTGAGCCGGCGCCGCAAGCAGGCTGCCTGAGGAGAATCACGATGAGAAAACCTTCACAGTTCGATGTGATTGTGGTCGGCGCCGGTCCGTCCGGCAACGCTGCCGCTTACACGATGGCCAAGGCAGGTCTGGAAGTGCTGCAGATCGAGCGCGGCGAATATCCGGGCAGCAAAAACGTTCAGGGTGCGATCCTGTACGCGAAGGCGCTCGAAGAGATCATCCCGGACTTCCGCGACGATGCGCCGCTGGAGCGCCACATCATCGAGCAGCGGATGTGGATGCTCGACGATACGTCGTTTGTCGGTACACATGTGCGCAGCGAGGATTACAACAAGCCGCCCTATAACCGCTACACGATCATCCGCGCGCAGTTCGACAAGTGGTTTTCATCGAAAGTGCGCGAAGCCGGCGCACTGCTGCTCTGCGAGACCACGGTGAAGGAATTGATCATGGACGGCGACGTGGTGGTCGGCGTGCAGTGCGACCGCGAGCACGGCGATGTCTATGCCGACGTGGTGGTGCTCGCCGACGGCGTGAATTCGACGCTCGCGCGCAAGGCGGGCTTTCATGGAGAGATCGGGGCCGGCAACGTTGCGCTCGCCGTCAAGGAGATTCTCTTCGTGCCAGAGGAGACGATCCGCCAGCGCTTCAACGTCGGCGAGGACGACGGCGTCGTGATCGAGATGGTCGGCAGGATCACCGACGGCATGATGGGCACTGGCTTCCTCTATACCAACAAGGAATCGCTCACCATAGGCGTGGGCTGCATGCTGAGCGACTTCAAGAAAAACCCCAACCGCACGAGCCCCTACGTGCTCCTCGAAAAGATGAAGCAGCACCCGTCGATCGCACCGCTGATTGCGGGCGGCGAGATGAAGGAGTATTGCGCGCATCTGATTCCCGAAGGCGGTTTTCACGCAATCCCGCAGGTCTACGGCAACGGCTGGATGATCGTTGGCGATTCAGGCGGTTTCGTGAACGCCGCGCACCGAGAAGGATCGAATCTTGCGATGACCACGGGACGCCTCGCCGCCGAAACGGTGATCCACGCGAAAGCCGCGGGCCACGGCTACCGCGCCGGCACGCTCAAGGCCTACAAGGCCGCGCTCGATCAGAGCTTCGTGATGAAAGACCTGCACAAGTACCGCGACATGCCGGCCGTGCTGCACCAGAATCCGCAGTTCTTCACGACCTACCCCGACCTCATGGCGCGCGCCGCGCGCACGATGATCACGGTCGACGGTAAGGACAAGAAAAGCAAGGAGCGCGAGATTTTTTCGAGCTTCCGCACAGCCCGTTCGCTTTCCGGCATCGTGGGCGACGCCTACAAACTCCTGAGGGCCTTCCGATGAGCACCCTACCCGTCAACGTAGAGGAAAAGCTGTTCCAGAACCGTTATCGCGTCGATGCAGGACGGCCGCACGTCCACATCAAGGATGCCGACGTCTGCCAGAGCGAATGCAGCGCGAAGAGTTGCACCTTCGTCTGCCCGGCCTCGTGCTACAAGGCCGAAGGCAACGGCGCGGTGACGCTGATCACCGACGGCTGCCTCGAATGCGGCAGTTGCCGCATCCTCTGTACCGACCACCAGAATATCGAGTGGGACTACCCGCGCGGTGGTCACGGCATCCTGTTCAAGTTCGGTTGAGGAACATCGTCATTGCCAGACCAGAACGACATGTGTTTGCTTGCACCGAGAACCGGCCGCCGCCGCGCGGCCCATCTGGGACCAATAGCAACTGCGCATGCCGCCGGGTTGAATGAGAACTGGCCGATGGTACAAGCCGGCGACGCGAACTTCCACGCGCCCGGTCCCGCCCGCTTCTGGCTGTTCACGCTAAAGGCGCTCGCCTTCATCGGCTTGCGGCGCGGCGAACGCAAAACCGCCACACAGTTGATCGCACAACTACGGCAGCTCGATCCGGCGGATCAGCTCGGCTTCGGCGTAGTGGAAGCGTTGCTGCAACGGTCCGTCTGAGGAGACACACGATGTCCAAACAGCCCGCCATCGCATCGTTGGCCGGCGACATTCTGGCAGCCGGCGGCGTGGCAGCAGTCGACCGTGCGCTGAGCGCGACATGGCCAACGAACCGGCGATGACAGCGCCGCGTTCGCATCACCTTAGTCGAGATACGGACCGCCCTTGAAGGTTGGACGTGCCGTTCTCGACGCTTACCGAATTAGCACCGACACGGGGGCCGCTTCCGATCGTGATCGTGCCAAGGTCCGCGCCAAATCCAGATTTGACTTCTCCGAGCCATTCGCCTCAGTCGCGATGTCGCGGCCCCGACACGCCGCAAGTCCGACAGTACTTTCAGAGACGCTTGATCTCGACACCGTATTTCCTCAGCGCGTAGCCAATCTGGCGCGGCGTCAGTCCAAGCAGCCGCGCCGCTTTTGCCTGCACCCAGCCGGATCTTTCCATGGCGGCGATGAGACGCTCGCGGTTGGTCATCTTCGCATCACTTCCGAGGACTGCGCCGCCAGCCGCTAACGGAGCCCGCTCGCTGCCGACAGGCTGGACCGCAGCTGCGCCCGACGTGACAGCCTCAGCCCGCGGCGTAGCCGGCTTCACGGGCACTGGTACGATTGGCCCGGGCTGCAGCGCAATTTCGTCCGATCGGCTCTTCCACAGCATCGCGGACAGGCACTGGCCGTGGCAGCAGGCAAAGTCGTTTCTCACGATCGCTGGTCCCGGCGCCAGGGTCGCGCTCCGCTGCACGCAATTCTCGAGCTCGCGGACATTGCCGGGAAAACCGCAGTTCATCAATACTTCAATCGCGCTCGCATCGAAGGTCAGCGTACGGCCGTTCTCGCTGTTGAAATTCTTGAGAAACTCAACGGCGAGGAGCGGAATATCACTGCGCCTTTCACGCAACGGCGGCAACAGCAAGGGAACCACGCAGAGGCGATAATAAAGGTCGGCACGGAACTCGTTGCTTGCCACCGCCTCTTCCAGGTTTTTATTCGTGGCGGCAATCACGCGAACATCGACCTTAATGGTCTGGTTGCTGCCGACGCGCTCGAATTCTTGCTCCTGCAGGACGCGCAGCAGCTTTGCCTGGAACGAGGCCGAGATCTCGCCGATCTCGTCCAGAAACAGCGTCCCCTTGTCGGCGAGCTCGAAGCGCCCCTTGCGCGAATTGAAGGCGCTGGTAAAGGCACCCTTCTCATGACCGAACAATTCGGATTCCAGCACCGTCTCATGGAGCGCCGCGCAATTGAGCTTGATGAAGGGCCGCTTGGCGCGCGGCGACAGCTCGTGAACGGCCTTGGCGACCAGCTCCTTCCCGGTACCGGATTCGCCGCGCAACAGAACTGTGCTGTTCGATTCGGCTACCACCGCGATCTTCGCGAGCAGCCCGCGCAGCGCCGGGCTGTCGCCAATGATCCCCTCGATCTGAAACTTCTCACGCTCACCTGCAGGGTGCTTGAGCTCGGACAATGGCTTTTGCAGCCCGTCCTTCCCCGCCATCAATCGCTCGCGGTCGCTCTTGAAAAAGCGATGCAGCTTCACCGTCTGCCCCACCAGGTTGGCGACCATGGTAAGCAGCCGCACGTCGTAATCGAGCCGGAAGTTCGACCCATAGTCCAGGATGCGGTCGATGGTCAGCGTGCCTATGACTTTCGCGTCGATGCGAATAGGGACGCCAATGAACGATACTCGCATGTTGTCGGAGGCACCGAGCACGCCCATGTCGGCGGCACTGAAGCCCGAATGCACCGCTATGTTCTCGGCGACGAGCGGCCTGTCCGTCGCCATGATCTGGTCAATTGCCTTCTGCGGCAGGCGCATCCGGTAGTGCTCATCGCTGCCTTCGCTCCAGTCCGCGCCAACGGTAATGTCCGGTACGCCATCATCGTCGAAGAGAGAGACGATACCGAGCCGCATCTGAACAAACGATTGCAGGAGATCGATGACGTTGGCCAACGTGACTTCGAGCCGGTAGGGGGCGGTGAGTACCTTCGATATTTCGAAGATGCCGGTAAGCACGCTCTCGTGCCACTGCACAATAGGAACCGCGTGGTCCGTCTCGGACTTTGAGCCAGGCCTTTCGCGTACGGAAGCGATATGCAGCATGACGACGTCCCCGTTGTGGGGACCGTGCTCCCCGTCACCTTGTTCGGATTTGCGGGCATTGTGTTGCATATCATCCTCGATCTAGCGCCCAATTTCACGGGCTGACTTCAAAAGATAATGCCCTTTCATGGAAGGACGGTGAAACTGTAGTGCCCTGATGTACTTATTTTCTGCTTTTGCGATTTCGCTGCGTGGATTCCGTTAGGAACGCGAGTTCCCTTGATGTCGCTCAAATCAACTGCGATTTGTCTACTCCAGGTGCAGCCGATTACAGGTGTCGTCCATCATTGATTGCTGCCTCGGCGCCCGTGAGATAACTCGCCGCATCCGAGCATAGGACGAAGATGATCTATCTTTGCGACCGCTTCGGGCGTGCCCACCCGGCGCAGCGGGATATTTGGCACAAGAAGCGCTTCCGTGTCGGGCGACAAAATGTCCGTCTTGAACTGGCCGAGGACGTAGGGAAACTGTTTTCAGATCGTTAGATGCGAGCCTATCGGTCCGATCAATCTGGTTTGGTAAGTCATGGCTGCGTTAGCGTAACGTTTGAAGTGCAAAAAAAGCCCCTCCGGGCTCCAGGTGCCAGCCATCCTCACTACCTCTATTGTTTTGGCAACCCCAAGTATCTTCACGACGCGCTTCAGGTTGTAGGCCAACACCTGTAGACTCATTTCGGTGCTGACCCGTCCGAGCGTTCGGGTCAGGAAGTGTGTGGCCCCCAATCCAGTGCTTCAGCGTGCCGAAGACATGTTCGACAGTGCTTCCGCGGATGGTCATTGCGTCCGGCTTGCGCTCTAGCCGACGCTGCATGGCCTCAACTATATGCTCATGTTCCCATCGTCGAATGCGCCGGTAGTCGCTGGGTGACATCGTTCCTTGAGCGGGCAGGCGCTGGGCCAGTAGCCGTCGTACTTGCGCACGTTCTGGCCAAGGAAATCGAAACCGTCTGCAATGTTCGTGATCCGGGTCTTCTCTTCCGAGCGCTCCAGACCTTGAGCGGCAATAAACTGCCTGACCGCCGGAAGCACCTCGAATTCGAGCACTTCTTTCGACATACCGCTCACAATAAAGTCATCGGCGTAGCGAACGACGTTGAGTTGGGCCTTGCTACGTGCCGCCGCGGTGAGATTACGCTCGGTCATCAGAGCATCGAGCACGACGAGCAGATTTAGATCGAGGCCCTTGAAACGCATGATCCCAACTTATCCATAGTGTGGATGCGTTCCATCAAAACAATCGATTTTACGAAATGTACGGCATGGAGGATAGTGTTCCTGGTAAATCCATTTCAATTTCGCAAACCTGCTGGCGCCTTCGTCGTGCCGGGGTAGCGGATGAAGTGTGTCGTAGAACTGAGCGAAGCCGAGGAAATGACGTTGCAGCAGTTGTCGATCAATCACGTGCATCGGGACTCGCGCACGCGAGCGGCGGCCCTGTCGCCGCTCGGACACAGGATCAAGCGCAAGCTCACCGCCGAGCAACTCGGCGTGAGCGGGCAGTCGATCTGTGACTGGCTCACGCATGGCGCAACAGCGGCGTGTCCGGCCCGATGGGCGGCCATAACGGTGGGCACATGAAGCACCACTGGCGACGCTTCATCACCTGGACGAAGGAAATCGCAGATCCCGAACTCGCTGAACTTTCTCGGCGGACATGGCACCAAATTTCAAGTCAATTTCTCGTGGAGGCTCTCATGAATACTGTAGCAAAACGTCGGGCCGGAGAAATAGAATTTGGGCATATCAAGATGGTTGTCGGTCTTTGCCCTGACGCCGAGAAAAATCCTCAGGTGTACGCCGACCATCAACCGAGGCACATGTCCAATGCGGGCACGGTCTTTGGCGGCGTGGGCAAGCTGGATCGCGCCGACACGACGCGACAAGCGTCTGGCAGGTCGCGTAGGCGCTTACTAGCGGCAAAACTTCGCATAGTTCTCCAAACCCTTTCTATATCGGCCGCTTACCTTCGTACAGTTGAGGCAACCCTCGACTTCGGCTGGGCTTCGCGACAAATCGGGAGCAGCCGATTGCAGGTGCCAAATGCTTCAGCGACCCGGCCAAATGGATCTCGTGTCAATCGCGGTCAGATCGTGCGGAAGATGCGGGGGAAGTCTTTGGTAGATCCGGTGCGAAAGGCACGCGCTCTCGATGTAATCTCCATCGTGGAAGAGGTTCAATCGGTCCGTGAAGCGTTGACGGAAATACTCTTTTCTTCGGGCTTCATCCCAGAACTGTTCCAGAGTGCAGATGATTTCTTGAAATCGAACCGCTTTCTCAGCAAGTCCTTCGCGTCCGTCAGGTCCACCCTCAAGGGCCGGACGGCGCATAGGAGGCAGTCGTGAATTTGGCCGTGTCCACAGATAGAGGACCTCTCTCCACGCGCTCTCAGGTGCGGTGGAGGCTGGTTTGGGAAAATGAGTTGCGACTCGCCGACCACATCGAACTGTCCGAGTTCTTCCGAAATACCTACGGACCGACCGGGGCGTTTAATGCAAAACCATTCGAAGGCAATCACAGTTGGGCTGGTGCGAGGCCAGAGTTCCGTGCAATCGGCTACGACGCGCGCGGCGTAGCGGCTCATATCGGCGCACTGCGTCGTTTCATCAAGGTTGGCGCAGTCGATCTACTAGTGGCCGAACTAGGATTGTACGCGGTACGTCCGGATCTTGAGGGACTCGGAATCCCTCAATTAATGCGCGTGATGTATCCCGTGTTGCAGGAACTTGGCGTTCCATTTGGCTTCGGCACGGTTCGACACGCGTTGCGGCAACATATTGCAAGGCTGCTCGGCCGACCCGGTCTGGCGACTATTGTGCCTGGAGTTCGCGTGAGGTCGACCCTTCGAGAAGTGCATCTCGACACGCCGCCCACGCGCATCGAGGACGTACTCATTGTCGTCTTACCGATTGGACGGTCAATGAGCGATTGGCCGACCGGAACGATAATTGATCGGAACGGGCCAGAGCTGTGAGGCACTGCTTATCCGAAGCGCGCAGCGAGTGCGCTGATACCACCGGACGTCGCAGCGTTTATTTGACGTTTGACGACGGCCCTAATCCACTTTGCACACCGGACGTCCTCGATGTGCTGGCGGAACACCGGGTGCCAGCGACTTTCTGCGTCATCGGTGCGTACGCAGCGGACCAGCCGAAGCTGATCCGACGGATGATCGCAGAAGGGCACGAGGTCGCAAACCACACGATGACTCATCCGGACCTGTCCAGATGCGAACCCACCGAAGTGCAACAGGAAATACTAACGGCAAGCCGGGTCATCAGGATGGCGAGCCCCCATGCTTCGCTGCGGTATATGCGTGCCCCGTATGGCATGTGGAGTGAAGCAGTGCTCACTACGTCAGCGAGCGCTGGTCTGGCGCCCCTCCACTGGTCGGTAGACCCGCGAGACTGGTCTCGTCCCGGCGTGGACGCGATTGTCAGCGCAGTGCTGGCCTCTGTCCGGCCGGGTGCAATTGTGCTCTTGCACGACGGATGCCCTCCCGATGAGTTGGGACGATGCACTCACGCTGGTCGGCGCGAGCAGACCCTCACGGCGCTTTCCCTCATGATTCCAGCATTGCATGACCGGGGGTTTGCAATCCGATCGCTTCCTCAACCTAACCGGACAAACCAGACACCCTATGAACATGCTTGCCGCAACTAGCACTGTCGCTGTCTCGTTTTATGCGCTGCTCTCGACTGTCTATAAAAGCACGCAGGCGCTTTATGCTCAGCCGACAAACGTGTCATCGCTGTCGGACGGCCTGGTCGACTCCGACACTCTGCCGGGCGTGGATGTCATCGTTCCCTGCTTCAACGAGGACCCGCGCACGCTTTCGGCATGCCTGGAGTCCATTGCAAACCAGGACTACGCCGGAAAACTGCGGGTCTATGTGGTTGATGATGGTTCTGCGAATCTCGATACGCCGCTCGTTAGGAGATTTGGTGCTTAACGTCGACTCGGACACGATAATCGGCTCAGACGAGGTCACGAGGCTTGCATTGAAAATGCAAAATCCAGCGATCGGCGCGGCCATGGGTCAGTTGACCGCCAGCAACCGGAGCGACACCTGGTTGACCGGGTTGATCGAAATCCCTTACCGACTAACGATTTGTGCATCCGTCGACTCCGTGAAAACTGGGAGCTACTGAGCCCTACCGCAAGCAGCTCGGCACTCGCCCACCGCCAGATTTTGCACGGACAGGAAGATTCCCCTGTGAAACGTTGCCGCGCGGCAAAGCGTTCGTACCGCATCCGCATATAAACGTCTCAATCTGATGCACCATTACCTTGGAGGCCTGCAGAAATATTCGAAGGACATCACCCTCTTTCTGGCGCCCCACATCAACTCCTACAAGCGATTCCAGATCGGTACGTTTCCGCCGACCAAGGTCGCACGGAGCCAAGACAATCGGACGGTCGGTTTCCGCCTTTACGGCGAAGGCTCGGACGCCGTCCGCGTGGAGTGCCGCATTGGCGGTGCGGATCTCAATCCGTATCTCGCTTTTGCGGCCCTGATCGCGGCAGGTCTTGCGGGCATCGACGAGAAGCTGGCATTGCCAGACCCGCTTGTCGGCGACGCGTATCGGGATGCCGAGCTACCGGAAATTCCGAAAACGCTGCGGGACGCCACCGACATCAGTTCGACATTCTGTCCGCTAGCGGATGGAACCGATCGAGCCACCTCCAGCGCGGGGCCGCATTGTCCGGAACGTAACATTCGCAACACGAACAATCGGACGATGCACCGCCATAACCCGACATTGTGCCGGTCAACATTCCGCAAATTGTGCTCCGACTGTAGATGCTCGCTTGGCACAACGCTTGCGATCCATCGCCGACAACTCAAGAGACCTGACATGCTCAATCCGATCATCAATGACACGACACTTCGTGACGGCGAACAGACCGCCGGCGTCGCGTTTCGCACCGAGGAAAAATGCGCGATCGCCGCCGCACTGTCGCAAGCCGGCGTGGCCGAACTCGAAATCGGAATTCCTGCCATGGGCGAAGACGAAATGGCGTGCATCGCTGCAATCGTCGACCTGAACCTCGACGCCCGCCTGACGGTTTGGGGGCGCCTCACCGACGAGGATCTCACCGCGGCATTGCGCTGCGATGCCGATATCGTTCATCTCTCGGTTCCCGTTTCGGATATTCATTTGCAACACAAGCTGCGGCAGTCGCGCAGTTGGGTACTAGCGCAGATCGCACGCGTCGTCGACGAGGCAGCGAAAAACCATCCCAAGATTTCCCTCGGCATGGAAGACGCCTCGCGCGCGGATCCCTCATTTCTCATAGAAGTGGCTCAATGCGCGCAGCAGCACGGGGCCCAGCGCGTGCGCTTTGCCGACACTGTCGGTATCCTGGACCCCTTTAAGACCTTCTACGCCATTGCAGCGCTGCGCGTCGCCGTCGATCTGGAGATCGAAATCCATGCGCACGACGACCTCGGGCTCGCCACAGCCAACACACTGGCCGCCCTTGGGGCCGGCGCGACCCATGCGAGCACCACCGTCAACGGGTTGGGTGAGCGCGCCGGCAATGCAGCGCTGGAAGAAGTCGTGATGGGCGCGCGGCACCTGCTGCGACGAGACACTGGCGTCGACACCAGAGCGCTGCCCGACATTTCGTCGTTGGTCGAACAAGCCTCAGGCCGCGCAGTTTCCTTCAACAAGAGCATCATCGGTAGGAGCATCTTTACTCACGAGTCGGGCATTCACACCGACGGCCTCGCGAAGCACCCCACGACCTACGAGGGATTCGATCCAGCAGAGCTCGGCCGGCACCGGTCGACGATACTCGGGAAACATTCTGGATCTCAAAGTGTGCGTGAGGCCTACGACGCTCTAGGCGTGAGCGTGTCGGAGCGGCTCATCCCGCTTCTGCTTGCACGCATCCGCTCTTTCGTCACGCAGCACAAGCAGGCGCCGAATGCAAGCGATCTGCGCCGCTTCCTGACCCAAGCCCACAGCACGCGGGTGAAGATGTCGTGAGTGTGGTGATGGCGGCCAAACTTGTCCAATAGAAATAACGACATGCAAGAAGTTATCGAACAACTGCGTCACCTTTCGTCGGCCGAGGATTTCCTGCAATTCTTCGACATCACATTCGACGAGAAGGTGGTGAACGTGAGCCGCCTGCACATCCTCAAGCGCTTCTTTCAGTATATCGAGCAACAGAAAGAACTGCCGCGTAACAACGCGACGGCCGTGCTCGCCGTCTATCGATGCTTACTGCAGAAGGCCGACAACGACTTCGTTGTATCCACGCCCGCGGAGCAAAAGGTCTTCAAAGCGTCCAGCCTGCGCGACGTGTCGCTGAAACTCGTGCACAAGATATTCGCTCGCCATCCGACATTGGAGGCGGACCTGTTGATGAAGAGGGCCCCATGAACTCGCCCGCTGCCTCGGAAAAGAAGCCGGCCGCGCCGGTCAATCGGGCCGCCGGCCGTAACCTCGATCTGCCCGAACGTCTGAAAGCCTACCAGGGCGTCTGGGTCTTTCTCGAGCACGACCGCGGCCACGTGCATAGCGTGTCGTGGGAGCTGCCCGGTGAGGCGCGCAAGCCCGCCGACAAACTCGGCACTCGTGTCGCTGTGGCCGTGCTCGGCGGTACCGACGAGCCGCTTGAGCAGGTTGCCAGTGAGGCGTTCAGTTTCGGCGCGGACAAAGCGTATGTGATTCACGACCCTGTGTCGCTCGGCTATCGCAACGAACCGTTCACGAAGGGGCTGACCGACCCGGTCAACAAGTACCGCTCCGAGATTCTGCTGCTCGGTGCAACCTCGATGGCCCGGGATCTCGCCGGATCTGTCGCAACGACGCTCTTGACCGGCCTCACCGCCGACTGCACCGAGCTGAACATTGACCCGTAGTTGCCGCATTCTGTGCACGGACCATCACAACCTCGAATGGGCGTGTCCGCGCGGCGGGCATCGCATCCAGTTCAGGTTCGCGTAGACAAACACATCCATCGTCACATCGGCTTCCGAGCGCCGCAAAAGCGGCCGGACGCCTCACCACTCACCATATCGGAGCAAATTGATGAATCTCACTACTGGTATCGAATCGACCGATCTGTTCGGCGGCAACGTCCCTCCCCCCTTGCTACAGTTGATCGAGAGAACCCACGGCGGCAGCAATGACGATGTGGCCGCCGCGTTGTGGACTGCGGTCCTGTCGTACCCGCGCTGCCTGCCACCCTACTATCTGCTGTATAAGTTCCATGCGAACCGGGGTGAACTTGGCGAGGCGCAGGAGGTCGCGACCAAGGCTTTGGCAGTCGCCGCCCGGCAAGCGTCGCTCGACAGCGACTGGTGTGCGGTACAGCCGGGCGACACCGACTTCACCATTCCTGGTCCGGGCCGCTTCTGGCTCTTCACACTGAAGGCGCTCGCGTTCATTAGCGTGCGGCGCGGTGAGCGCGCCGTTGCACTGAAGCTGATCGCCAAGCTGCGCAGGCTGGACCCGATCGATTGCATAGGCTTGGACGTCGTGGAAGCCTTGCTCGCACAGTCCGCGTCCCGATAATCGCCGCCGGAAGAGGTCCCTGCGCTATTTCCAGCCATGATCGTTCCTCAGGTGGATGCATCGCCATAAAGGAGAAAATCCATGAAGAATCATGTCGCATCTTCACAAAGTCCATCACCGACTGTTGACCTATTGTATGACTACGCGCCGTTCCTCCAGCTCTGCGAGTCTGAAGGGGGAATCGGCTCCTTTTCATCAAGCACCCCAACTCCGCGCGTTGCCATCGTAGGGGCCGGTATCAGCGGTCTTGTGGCGGCCACTGAACTGATGCGGGCAGGCGTAAACGACGTTACGGTCTTTGAGGCCCGCGATCGCATTGGAGGAAGAATATGGTCACAAGTATTTGATCCGCGCTACCCGCACCTTATTGCTGAAATGGGCGCAATGCGGGTCCCTCCGAGTGCAACCGGTCTTTTCCATTATTTGAACAAACACGGCATTTCCACGACCGCGTCTTTCCCCGATCCAGGAGTGGTTGATACCGAATTGCATTATCGCGGCACTCGCCATACCTGGCCGGCGGGGGATTCGCCGCCGCCTTTGTTCAGGCTCGTTCATGAAGGCTGGAGGGCCTTTTTGCAGGATGGGTGCGTGATCAATGGCACATCTCTTGTAGCGCCGGCAGAAATCACGGTCATGTTGAAGTCACATCGCTTTCAGGAAGCGCGTGCGGCATGGCAAACGTGGCTCGATGTCTTCCGTGACAGTTCTTTCTATGCCGCCATTGTCGCGATTTTCACTGGTCCTCGCCCCCCCGGAGGCGTCCCTTGGGAAAGGCCATATGACTTTGAGCTGTTTGGCTCTCTGGGAATAGGATCCGGCGGTTTCCTACCTGTTTATCAGGCCGGATTCATCGAAATACTGCGCTTGGTCGTTAACGGCTATCTGGATGATCAACGCCTGATTTCCTGCGGAATCTCTACACTGACTGAGCGCCTGGCGGAAGCGGAGATCGCAGGGCGCTCCGTTGCTGAACGGGTTCGCTTCAATAGCGTGGGTCGCATCTACAAAGAAAATGGAAAGATAAAGCTGGTAACTGATGAAGACGAGGCATTGGTTTTCGACCGAGTAATCGTCACTAGCAACAACAGGGCAATGCAGATGGTTCATTGCCTGACCGACGACGAAACGTTTCTCAGCCGCGACGTCTCACGAGCCGTCAGGGAAACGCATCTTACGGGTTCCTCAAAGCTGTTCATGCTCACCCGCGACAAGTTCTGGATCACGAAAGACCTGCCAGTCACCATCCAGTCTGACAGTTTTGCGAGAGGAGTATATTGCCTTGATTACGAACCCGATAAGCCAGATGGTCAGGGTGTGGTTCTGCTTAGTTACACTTGGGAGGATGACGCTCACAAGCTACTGAGTGTTCCCGACAAAAAACAGCGGTGTGAGTGCTTCGTTGACGACCTTGCAACATTCCATCCAGAACTTGCGCGCCACCTTGTTCCCGCCGATGATGACTATGAACGTAGCGTCCTGCACCATGACTGGCTGACCGATCCGCATTCTTCGGGTGCCTTTAAGCTCAACTATCCGGGCGAAGATGTTTACTCGCAGCGTCTCTTCTTTCAGTTCAAGACCGCGAATGATCCCGCATGGGATTCCGGCCTTTATCTGGCAGGATGTGGCTGCTCTTTTACCGGAGGGTGGATTGAGGGAGCTGTGCAGACGGCTGTGAATAGCGCCTGCGCCGTCATACGCAGCGCAGGAGGAAATCTTTTACCGGGCAATCCTCTTGACGAGATCCGCAGTGCTTATCGTTACTGATATCGCACACGATGACCTCCTATTCGTGGAAATTTTATGTATTCGAAAAACACTGTGGAATCGCTTTGCGGTGGCATACGTACCGGTGCACTTTCTGCGGCTGAAATCCGGGAGCGTGCACTCAGCGCTGATGCGCATCTGAAAAAGCTCAACTGCTTCATCCGTGCTTGCGGCCCGGACGCGCATTTCGCTAAAGCGAATGATGCCCTGAAAGGCGCACCGCTCTACGGCATTCCCTTTTCCTTAAAGGACAATATTTGTGTTAAGGGGCTCCCTGTCACCGCCGGGACACCGGGGATGGAAGGTTGTATAGCCACGCGCGATGCGCTTGTTGTCAGAAAGCTGAGATCGCTCGGTGCTGTCGTTGCCGGCAAGAACAACATGCATGAACTCAGCTTTGGTATCACATCGGTCAATCCTCAATGGGGAACGGTCGGAAATCCAGCGGCTCCAGGGCATTTGGCTGGTGGCAGCAGTGGCGGCTGTGCCGCTGCCGTGGCAGCCGGTATCGTTCCGATGGCGATCGGAACGGACACCGGCGGCTCCGTAAGGATACCGGCCGCCTTCTGTGGTATCACCGGCTTCAGGCCCACAAGTGGTCGCTGGTCTTCGGCCGGAATCATTCCAGTTTCTCGCACGAAGGATTCGCCGGGCCTTCTGACGCGGACGGCGAAAGATGCATTGCTTCTATATGATCTGCTGTCCCCCGATAGCCACCTTCCGACAAAACAGAAAAATACTCGCGGCCGAATAGGCCTTCCGGCCTCCATGTGGACTGACCTGGAGGATGATGTCCGAAAGTATTGCTGGCATGCCGTCAAGCGATTGACCCGCGCTGGTTTCCAGTGCGTTGAACTGGATGACGCGGTTGTTGCTGACCTGAATAGAACCGGAACCTTCACCATTCCGGTTTACGAATTCTTCACGGACTTTCCCCGCACATTGCTTTCCCTAGGATGGGGAAACAGGATAAATGCCGTATTTGATAACATTCGCGACAAAATTGTCCGCGACATCATTCACGCCAATCTTGGTGGACAGCTTATCTCTGCCGCAGATTATTCATCAGCGATCCAGAATATAGGCGTCTTACGTCTACAAATAGACTCGCTGTTCAGCACTCAAGGCATCGATTTTCTCGTGTACCCGACAGTTCCGCGTAGCGTCCCTCATCTGAGCGATGCCAGCAGGCCGGGACTGTTTGCCGAAGTGATACGTAACACCGACCTGGCCAGCAACGCCGCGATACCTTCTATCACCCTTCCAGTTGCTCCCGATGATGCATTACCGGTGGGGTTGAGTATTGACGCCGCGCGGGGTCAGGACCGCCGTCTTCTGGCCGCAGCAACGTCTATAGAAGACATTTTGGCTTCCTGAAAATAAGGCTGCTATTCAACACCGCACAGACGCACGGCACCGAAAACAGCAAACATTCATACGCATTGCCAGGAGGCAGATAGCTAATGCAAATTTCGTTGAAAAGAATAAACGTGCTCTTTGACGCAGATAGTTTTGTTGACCGTCAACCTGCCGCAAAAAGTCATTTCATCTGCGGCGAAGGAACCATAAATTCGGTAAAAACGTTTCTGGTCATGAATCGCGGAGGAGACTGTGAATTTCAGGGGGGCGGACAGTGGCGCACTGCCGAGCAGATCATCAGCACAGTAACTCAGGCCCGGGATAAATGCGCCCCCTTAATCTACATTCAGGACAAGGCAGGAGGGACAGGCAGTTTCGACACCACGAAAGTGCTCTCGCCGGACATGGCCAGACTACTTTTATCCCCATTTGGAATGGGCAGGGTCAGTGCATCCCTCGCCGAATTTGCAGAAGGGAATTTGCTAATTTCCGCCATACTCGGTCCGACCTCAGGTCCACTTGCTTTACCGTTGATGCTCGCAGACCTGGTGTTGATGACTGAGAAAGGCGCTCTATGTATGGGCCGTCCGGATATGGTGAAGGCAATGCTGGCCCAGGAGTCCGATCTCTATTCGCTAGGTGGAACAGACGTTCACAGCAAGGGCTCGGGCTCGGTTCAACTGGTATTCAAAGATGAAGAAGGTTTATTCGAGTGCATAAGAAAATTACTGCACGGAAGTTTCAAAGGCAACGCAGCCCATGGTCTTGAATATGAAGAACCCGACGCGGCTGATTTTGAAAAATTAATTCCATCAGATCATCGCGCACCCTATGATATGCATCATTTGCTGCATTCCTTTATCGACAAAGGCAGCTTTACGGAAATAAGCGCCGAATACGCGGAGGAAGTGTTGACCGCCTACGCGAGCATCAAAGGAAATTTCGCTGCAATTATTGCCAACAACCCTCGACATAATGGAGGTGCAATTTATCGGAAATCCGCCTCAAAAATGATAAAAATGATAAATATTGCCGCAAAAACCAACATGCCAATCATATTCATTGCCGATATCCCGGGATTTATGATCGGCAGAGAAGCTGAAAATAGTGGCATATTTTCGGCTGCAGCGGAATTATTCAGAGCACATGTTCGATGCAAGGTACCAAAGTTACTGCTCGTTGCCAGAAAAGCGTATACGGGAGGCGTGTACGCCATGTGTGGTCCTGGATTTGACCCTGTGGCAGTACTGGCGTATCCGCAGGCCCACATCGGGGTTTTCAGCCCGGACACGATGAAGAAAGTAATGTCTGAATCTGATGAGACCACCAGATCCATAATGCGAAAACTGACCGACGAGATTGAAAACCCCGAATTGTTGAAAATTAATGGGCTGATTACTGATGTCATCGAGATAGAACATACTCGGGAACAAATTACCCAGTATTTGTTCCCTGTAGGGAGTGAAGCTGGCGCCTGAGTTGAATCGCAAGCGTCTCACTTCCACAGTCCAGCGCAGTCTGCTTGTCGGTAACGCGGAGACATGGCGGGCGGATATCGCCGCGTTAAAGGGCGAAGTTTCGCGGTTTGGCGTCGGCCTGCCGTTGTTGAGGGCTAGCGAGGAGGTGCATGCGGCATCGACTGAAGCCGACGCCGACCGAATCTCGACGAACCAGGTTGCGGCCCCCAGCGAAGCCAGGCTCAACGGCGAGCAGATCCAGAAGGACCGAGAAAATGTTGAAACCAGCGCCCGCTGGCCGTGGAAGTCCGGCGTTAAGTCGTGAGTTCGGTGCACGGAGTGGTGGCAGGCTGCCGAACCATCGCGATCACTCACAACCGTCCGAGAAACCTGTATCACATAACGGCCGCTAGCGTCGACCGGCGACAGTCCCCGTGGCGCACCGCACGCGTGCTGTGAGCGATAGACTTCATTAATGATGATCTTCAGCACCCAGCGATCGCGCAGTTGCAGCGTTGTCCATCACCGCGGCGCCATTCAGGCAACAACCAGATTGACACACAGCTTGCCGGTCGCGCCGAACCTGCTCGATCAGGCGTTTGCCGTCACCGTGCTGAATCAGGCCTGGTGTGACGATATACGTTATATCGCCACAAAACCCTCGAAACCCCACAAATCCATGCCGCAAAAACCTTGCTGAAAAATGCCATTTTCTAACTTGGGTGGATTGGTCTTCGCGTGGTCTCACGCGGAGGAGTCATGCGTGACGCCTCCTGCAATATTATCTCCCGCATCCAATTGCTTGCCGGATCACTGTTGTGAAGGGCAGACCATTGGACGGCCTCGGTGAATGCGGGAAGTGGCAGCGGAAGTTCGACGATCCGCAGAGGCATCGTTTTTTCGAAATACTTGACCAGCCTCAAGGGCATCGTCCCTATACGGTCAGTGTTTAATAGCATAGGCGGGATCATGCTAAAGCTCTGCACGATGACCTCGTCCCGTCTCTTGAGACCGTGCTGACGCAAAAACCATTCCTCGATGGAGGGCTGCCGCGTACGCCCGAACTTGACCACAACGTGCCCCATCGACATATATCTCTCGAATGTAAGCTGCCCTGATAGCTGCTTGTTCCTGCGGCAGCCTACGCACACGAGCGTCTCCTCGAACAGCTTCGCTCTAGGGTGCGCGCTCGTCATGAACAATTCCGGCAAGATAAGAAAATCGGCTTCGCCGCGCCGGAGAACCTCATCGGGGTCATCGGCAAGTGGCAGCAACTCGAAGCTGACGGCGGGAGCTTCCCGTGCAATACGCTCCACGATCTTTCGAAAAAATACGACTGCCATGAAATCGGAAAGGATGATCCTGAAGCGGCGATCCGATTTGGCTGGGTTGAAGACGTCCTGGGAAATAACGGAGAGCTGGATGTGCACCAGCGCCTCGCGGATTGGAGCAGCGAGCCCTTCTGCACGCGGTGTTGGGACAAATTCCCGGCCCCTCATCGTAAATAGTTCATCGCAAAAATAGGCGCGTAGCCGGGCGACGGCCGCGCTCATGGCCGGCTGGCTCAGGTTGATGCTGCGTGCCGCCGCGGTGAGATTACGCTCGGTCATCAGAGCATCGAGCGCGACGAGGAGATTTAGATCGAGGCCCTTGAAACGCATGATCCCAAGTTATCCATAATGTAGATGTGTTCCATCAAAACAATCGATTTTACGAATTATACGGCATGGAGGATAGTGTTCCTGGTAGATCCGTTTAAATTTCGCAACCTGCTGGCGCCTTCGTGGTGCCGGGATAGTGGATGAAGTGTGTCGCAGAACTGAGCGAAGCCGAGGAAATGACGTTGCAGCAGTTGTCGATCAATCACATGCATCGGGAGCCCTCCTCGCGAACCCGCCGCATGTTTGGCAACGATTGCGGATTTCCTCGAGGTTCCAGCGCTTCAGCTTTCTGGTCGCGCCATCCTTCACCGCCAGGAAACGCGACCCTGGACCAAACGGTACAGAATTTTCATGAATTGCGGCGCCATTTTGCAGACGGACCCTACGCGAGATTCTTTGGGCTGGTGACCTCTGACCAGTGTTCGCAGCGGCGAGCGATACCCTACCTTACTTATGTGGTAGGGGTTCGAGTCTTGCCAGTAGGGCCTTCCTACCACGATGAAGGAGAGAAACATGCTGTGCTTAGGAGTGAGCGGCGGGCTAGACAAAGTTCATGAAAATTCACTCGAACTGCCGAACACATTTCTGCACGACGGCGCTGCGGTGCTTGTCCGGGACGGACGCGTAATAGCGGCCGTCGAAGAGGAGCGCCTCAACCGGATCAAGCACTCTAACAAGTTCCCGAGCAGTTCAATTCAATACTGCCTCGCATCCGCAGGGATTCAGCTCAGCGATATCGACCACATCGCGTTTTACGCTACCGAGGCCTATTGCAACGTCATGCTCGAACGCCTGTTCCTGTCCCAGCCGAACATCTCCATTCCGGTGGATGCCAAGCTGTTTCTGCGTAACTTACTAATGCGGGAATTCGGTACCGAGGTCGATCCTTCGCGAGTCTCATTCGTGAGTCACCATCTGGCGCATGCCGTGAGCGCGTTTGCGATGTCTGGATTCGAGCAAAGTCTGATCCTCGCGGTCGATGGCGGCGGTGATTTCCTCTCGGGGCTCTTGGCGCTCGGATCTGGAACCGAAATTACGCAACTCGCGACTTTCGCAGAGCATAATTCTCTAGGGCTGTTTTATCTCGAAACAATCCGGTATCTCGGTTACGGCTTGTTCGACGAATACAAGGTCATGGGGCTTGCACCTTATGGGGATCCCGCTCCCTATCGCGGGCTCTTCGAGCAATTCTATCAACTGTCCGCCAACGGTGAGTACCGCGTCTACCTGGACCGCATCGGTCCGACGTTGCTCCGCAGCATCCAGGTCCGGCGAAAGGGAATGCCATTCACACAGCAGCATCGAGATGTGGGTGCTTCATTGCAGGAAGCGCTGGAGCGGATCGTGTTTCACATTCTCCGCCATCATCGCGAGGTCACCGGTATGAAGCGGCTGTGTATAGCCGGAGGAGTAGCTCATAACTGCACCATGAACGGTAAGCTGCTGTATTCGGGACTTTTCGAAGACATCTTCGTGCAGCCCGCAGCGCATGACGCCGGTTGCGCATTAGGCGCTGCCCTTATGATGTCAAACGACTTCGGTCGGCCCGCGCCGCGTGAGCGATTGCAGGAGGTTTATTGGGGGCCCGATCTGGGGAGCGATCTGGTCGTGGAGCAAGAATTGAATGCGTGGGCCGGACACCTCGACGTTGAACGCAGTGATGACGTGGCAGGCAGAGCAGCGGACTGGATGGCCAATGGCGCCGTGATCGGCTGGGTGCAGGGTCGTTCGGAGTTCGGGCCACGCGCGCTTGGCAACCGCAGCATTCTTGCCGATCCCAGGCCGGTGGCAAACAAGGACCGGATTAACGCCATGGTCAAAAAGCGTGAGGGTTACCGACCGTTCGCGCCATCAGTGCTCGAGGACGATGCGCGCGAATTTTTTGACCTCCCAGAGGGCACCCGCGAATTCCCTTTTATGAATTTTGTAGTTCGCGTGCGCGACTCCAAGCGTGCCTTGCTCGGCGCCATCACGCACATTGACGGTACAGCGCGGCTGCAAACAGTATCGCGCAAGACGAATCCCGCCTACTGGGAGGTTATTAATGCGTTCAAAAAGCGGACAGGAATCCCAATTCTGCTCAATACTTCCTTTAATAACAACGCTGAGCCGATCGTAGATTCGGTTGCAGACGCAATTGCCACATTTCTGACGACAGAGCTGGATGGACTTGTGGTCGGGCCGTTCCTCGTCAAAAAGCGGCCCGCAACGCAGGAACATTGGACTGCGCTCGCGGTTTCACTGCCGCCCTATGCATCGCTCTATCGGGTCCGCGCTCACACAGCGCTGGATCGTCAGGAGACGGTGTGCGAAATTCGCACCGGCGGCTCCAACTATGACAGTGTGCGTATTTCACATGAGTTGTTCGATCTGCTGATGCGGATCGAAGGCGAAGCCGTGCTCGGACATCTTCTCGATTCAATTACGCCTGAGCAGACTCGACGTGAAGCCCTCGTCAAGGAGCTGCGCGGATTGTGGGAACAGCGTCGGGTTCGGCTACATCCCTCACGGGCGTTGTCACGGTAACGACGCGCCTCCAATGAGTTGCTGAAGGTCTGAAACTAGGTAACAGCACTCGCGAGCTATTTTTCCAGAACGTTAAACAATAGCGTTTGGCCGCCGTGCAGTTCTTGTACCAACACGCCGGTTTTCAACGGAGCACCAGTCCCGGCCCAAGGTCCGGACACTCGCAGCGGCGCACCATAAAGGTAGACGGAATTGACACATCAAACGAACTTCGAATTGCTGCGTCGGGAATTGGACGCAGACGATCCATGGCGGCTCGACAGCAATCCCTTTGAGCACGAGCGCCACAGGCAAATGCTTCGGATGGCCCTTTCGCAGGGATCCGTCACAAATGCGCTCGAAGTCGGATGCGCAGGCGGAGCCTTCACGGAAAAATTGGCACCGCACTGCCAACGGCTCACCGTGATCGATATCGTGCCAAGCGCAATTGCCAGGACACGCGAACGCATGATGGACTCACCACACATCAATTGGATCGTCTCCGATGTCCAGCATTTTTCGACTGAGCAACAGTTCGATCTGATCGTGGTGGCGGAGGTTCTCTATTACCTCGACGGCAGCGCCGAGGTGCGCGCGGCTGTCCGCAATTTAGCACGGATGCTTGCGCCCGCTGGACAGCTGGTTTTCGGATCGGCACGTGACGCCAATTGCCGGCGATGGGGCCACATTGCCGGAGCCGAGACGGTCATAGCCATCCTGGAAGAAGAGCTGGTTGAAATCGATCGCTTGAGGTGCGTCGGTCAGTCGTCGAATGAAGACTGTCTGCTCGCCTGTTTTCGAAACGCGGCTTCGCCTTCGTGTGGACCAACTTACCAGCCTTAGGCCGGGAGATATTATGCGCATCTGTGGGATCAAACTGACGCACGACGGAGCGATCGCCCTTGTCGAGGATGGAAAACTGGTTTTTTGCGTGGAGCAGGAAAAGCTAGACAACAATCCGCGGTATCAGGCGATCGACGACCTCGACGCGATCGCGATCGCATTGGCCGAGCATGGTTTCGATGCGCACGATATCGACCAGTTTGTCATCGACGGCTGGGACGGAGTAGTCGAGTCGGAGTTTCGGGTCCTCAGTGGGTCGATTCCCGTCAGCCTGAAAGGAGCCCCTTATGCCGAACGCCGAGCCGATGATCTTCTCGCTTCGCTCGACGGCTCCGGACTGCTTGTCGGCGGCCAGTCCTTTCCTTATAAAAGCTATCCTCACGTGTCAGGCCATGTGGCCTCGGCGTACTGCACCAGTCCCTTTGCCCAAAGCGGGCAATCTGCATTCTGTTTGGTGTGGGATGGTGGCATCGTCCCACGCCTCTACCATGTAGAACGCCACCACGCCCGCCATGTTGACTGCCTGTTCCCCGTGATAGGTCACATCTACGCTGCGGCGGGTCATCACTTTGGTCCTTATAAGAAACCGGGCGGCGCCCGGTGGGATCTGGGTGTGGCCGGCAAGCTGATGGCTTACATCGCGCTGGGCTCCGTTGACGAAGATATCGTTGAGGTATTTCGCGGGCTTTATCAGGCACGCTTTGCTGGCGACACGGAGTGTGCGCAAGCTTATCGCGAGAACATCCACAGCGCGGACGCGTCACTAGCGGCTGTGGGAGAGTTCTTCGAAGCAAGCGCGCTGCGACTGGAAGCCAGGCCGCCCGAAGACGTACTCGCCTCGTTCCATGTATTCCTCGAGCGTCTTCTCGTTCATGAAATGGGTATCGCGCTGCAGCGCCATTCGATTGCGGGGCCGAAAAATTTGTGCATCGCTGGCGGATGCGGACTCAATATCAAATGGAACAGCGCCCTGCGCGCGAGCGGTTTGTTCGACGCAATCTGGGTGCCGCCGTTTCCCAACGATAGCGGGTCTGCGATTGGCGCCGCTTGTTGCGCGCTGGCAGCCGAGAAGGGCTTCGTGCCGCTGGAGTGGTCGGTATATAGCGGACCGGCCTTAAAAGGTTGCCAAGTACCGCCCGGATGGACGGCGTCTACTTGCTCCATTGTAGAACTCGCCAGCATACTCGCCAGTAGCAAGCCCGTCGTTTTCCTTGCCGGCCGAGCCGAGCTCGGACCACGAGCATTGGGGGGCAGAAGCATTCTGGCCGCCGCGACTTTGCCCACAATGAAGGATCATCTCAACGACATCAAGTTTCGAGAGCACTTCCGTCCCGTGGCGCCAATTTGCCTTGAGGATCGTGCGCCGACCATTTTTAGCCCGGGGAGCCCTGATCCCTATATGTTGTTCGATCATCAGACGCGCGCGGAATGGCGAGAAAAGATCCCTGCCATCGTGCATCTCGACGGATCTGCCCGATTGCAGACCATTTCAAGAACTTCCGAGCATCCGGTGGCGCAACTTCTGGTCGAATACGAAAAACTGACGGGTATTCCGTTGCTCTGCAACACGAGCGCCAACTATCACGGACGAGGTTTCTTCCCGGACGCTGCTTCAGCCTGTGCGTGGGGACGCGTCGAACGTGTGTGGTGCGATGGTTTGTTACTGACCAGGACTGGTCTGTCGCCGTCAGTCGACGAAACACTTTTCGCTACGTCGCCGTTCGAAGATTGCTGACGTTGCAGCTCAGTGGTCAGTACGACGCGGTCAATTGTCCCGGCAGCTCGCTCTATCGCTGCGGTCCGAAGACGATCAGCAGGCCGCCCTTGGCTCGATTTTCACAAGCACTTATCCCGGGCGGAGGTTGCTCATCGACCCGCGGAACCTCGATGCCCTCCTCGGAAATTTTGGCTCATTTCAAAATGCAGTGGGTAACGAGGCTTACGCGGCATCCGGGTTGAAGCTGGAGAAATCGAGCTTGCCGGCGATGAGAAAGAGGACGGTGCGCATCGTCGTGAAGCGCGTGTAACCGCGAACCTTGCGCTTGGCAGCTTGAAACAAGCCTTGATGGCCTCGATGAAGCCGTTGGTCTGGCGGGTCTGAGTCCAGGCGACGATGCCATCGAAGTGCCGGCAAATCAGACGTGCCACGTCCTTCATCGGCTCGACTTTCGAGCGCATGACGTTGGTGCACCACTGCCGCAACATCGCGGAAACAACATGGATTTGCTTGCGCTCGAGAATCTCGCGCAGTTGCTCGCGATACAGCTAGGCGCGGGCGGTGCGTTTGGTGGCGTACTGCCTGACCAGCGCCTCGAGGTCGGTCAATTGCGCCAGATTCAGTTTGTTCACGTCCTTGAGCAGCGTCCAGCCCATCCCCTTGAGTTCCGAATCGGCTTTCTGCTGCTGGCGGCGGACCGTATCGAGCGCCTTGGACGCGTGGGCGACGACGTGAAACTTGTCGAATGTCAGCCGCGCATTGGGCAGATGTTCGCCCACGCCCTTGATGAACGCCGGCGACATGTCAACGCTCACCGAGGTGACCTGTTCGGGCGTGCACCGCATTAGACTCGACTGCCAGTCTATCCGTCGAACCGGGTCAACTCAAACCGCGCTATCCGGTCGCTGTCACCGCGCGTAAAGGTGGAATTTTTGAGCGGCTTCGGCACGGCAGCAGGCGCTGCCGGCGCCTCGCACCTTAAAGGGCTGCCGCGTATCGACGGGCGACCACGCCGGCAGCTACGCGGCCTTACCAGGTTGTTGAGTTCGATGGCCACGGACAGGTTCCGGCCATAGATAACATCTGGCCGAGTTCAATCCGGAGCGAGCCGTTTAGTTCGTCGCCTGGTAGATGCTTCCGGCTTCTCCGATACGCCATCTTCCCCACGATTGCTAACACTGGAAGATTCAGGAGGTCCACTTCGCCCCAACGCCTCGGTCACCAGGCGATGCTGTTCGGCGAGATGTGCGCGAACTGACGAATGTGCACCCGACCTCTGGCATAGGCGGTCTTGACAGAGTTTCGCTCATAGAAGTGTGATCCACCGTCGAGACATACTGCTGCGCCGCCCTCAGGAAATTCATGCGTCGATGCAACAACCTGAAAACCAATGTCGTGACTGACATGCAAAGTCATATCAACACCAACGAACCGCGCAACTGATGATCGCCGTCGGGAAATGAAAGCCGTGGTACGGTGATTTGCTCTTCTTCATCCCGACATTCTATCTGGCAGCGGTCTCAAGTTGACAGTGCCAGCCAGATGGGCTACGAATGCAAACGTCCACACCCGACGTCCGGGTATCTGCATCGATGAAGCGGCTGCAGTAGATGTTCAATCAATTCGACGAAAAGACTGTTTGTGCGGGAGCGAACGAAGCGAAAAAACCGATCGCATCAGGCTTAAGTCTTACTGCATCATATAATTAGTTGTGTATTCTATTTCCGCACAGGAAGAGTGCCATCTTTGTATGAGGCGTAGTCCAAGCAGGATACGCAACGCGGTAACAAATCAGGAACGTGGCGTTGTGCGCGCTGGACTGCCCCGTGGGATGTAATCCGGGGGAAGGACAGGCAGCGTGCGTTCAAGGAAGTTTTTTTATCGCCTTCATCTGATCCCATCCTGAGTCGCTGAGCCATCATAAACCCATATGCAGTGGTACTCAGTCTGGCGTGGTGGTGAAAGCCACGCCAGCCACGCCCCTCGTAGTGACCGAGCCCAAACTCCCGTTTCAGGTCCTGATAGTCGCGCTCGATGCGCCAGCGCATTTGGTCACGAACACAAACTGCTCAAGCCTCGCCTCCTCTGGGGCCGGCTCAGATTGTTGCGTACTGAACCGCCCCGGATTTTGTGGAGGCTCCAACTCTTGAGAGAATGGAGCCATGAACAAGAAGGTAACCAAGTTTTCCCCGGAAGTCCGGGAGCGCGCAGTGCGGCTGGTGCGCGAGCAGCGTAGCGAACATCCGTCGATGTGGGCGGCGGTCGAATCGATTGCGCCCATGATCGGCTGCACACCGCAGACACTGCACGAGTGGATCAAGCGCGACCAGGTCGACCACGGTGAGCGCGATGGCGTGACCACAGACGAGCGCGAGCGCCTCAAGGCCTTGGAGCGCGAAGTCAAGGAGTTGCGTCGTGCCAACGAGATTCTCAAGGTCGCGAGCGCGTTTTTCGCCCAGGCGGAGCTCGACCGCCGTTTCAAGTCCTGAAGGCCTTCATCGATCAGCATCGCGATACCTTCGGGGTCGAGCCGATCTGCAAGGTCTTGCGGATTGCCCCGTCGGGTTACCGACGCCATGCCGCGCAGCTTCGTGATCCGTCGCGGCGCTCTGTTCGCGCAATCCGCGATGAACGTCTGCGGCCGGAGATCAAGCGTGTGTGGCAGGCCAACATGCAGGTCTACGGCGCGGATAAAGTCTGGAAACAGATGAACCGGGAGCGTATCGCGGTGGCGCGCTGCACGGTCGAACGGTTGATGAAGCAACTGGGTTTGCGAGGCGTGATGCGAGGCAAGCGTGTTCGCACGACTGTTCCTGATGCCATAGCCCCGCGCCCGCTGGATCGGGTCAATCGCCAGTTCAAGGCGGCACGGCCGAACCAGCTCTGGGTTTCGGATTTCACCTACGTTTCGACGTGGCAGGGCTGGCTGTATGTGGCTTTCGTGATCGATGTGTTCGCTCGCCGTATCGTCGGCTGGCGAGTCAGCAGCTCGATGACCACGGACTTCGTTCTGGATGCACTTGAACAGGCGCTTTACGCGCGGCGCCCGGGCGACGACGGAACCTTGATACACCATTCGGACAGAGGGTCCCAATACGTCAGCATTCGCTACAGCGAACGGCTGGCCGAAGCGGGCATCGAACCGTCGGTCGGCAGCCGGGGCGACAGCTATGACAACGCCTTGGCTGAAACGATCAACGGTTTGTACAAGGCTGAACTGATTCATCGCCGCACCTGGAAAACGCGGGAATCCGTTGAACTAGCAACGCTGGAGTGGGTGGCCTGGTTCAATCATCATCGATTGATGGAACCCCTCGGCTATATCCCGCCCGCCGAAGCTGAGGCAAACTACTATCGGCAACTTGAAACAGCTGCCGCAGAACCCGCATCAACTTAAACCAACCAGCCTCCACGATTCCCGGGGCGGTTCAATCTGGTTGATCCGCAGTCCTATACCAACCTCAATCGTCTCCATGAAACCTATACTTGGGCGCGTGCAAACAACCCTGTCGGGCGTGCAATGGCGGACGGACATGATCCGTTCTGGGTGGTCACGAAACACGCCGACGTCTCCATGATCTCACGAGACAATGTCTTGTTCCGCAACGGCGACTATTCTGTCGTCTGCAGGCCAAGAGCGTCGATTGAGCATGTCATTTCCACCACCGGTAGTCCAAACATCGTCCGATCGCTCGTGCACGTCGACGGCGACGAGCACAAGAGTCTACGTGCGCTGACACAGTCGTGGTTCATGCCGAACAGCATTCTCGAGCTTGACGACCGCATTCGATCGCTGGCAAATATGACGATCGCGAAGCTGTTGCATCACAGCGGGCAAGTGATCGATTTTGCGAATGACTTTGCATTGCATTTCCCACTGAACGTGATCATGGATATTCTCGGCGTTCCGCAGGAAGATTCCCTGCGCATGTTGACGCTGACTCAGGAGATGTTCGGAAGCGAGGATGCCGAATACAAGCGCGAAGTGCAGCGCCAAGGCGATGCGGGCGGTGCGATGGGCAAGGCTCTGCTGTCCATTGTGGCCGACTTCAAGGATTATTTCGACCGCCTGACCGAAGACCGCCGGAAGAACCCACGTAACGATATCGCAAGCTTGCTGGCCAACGCGGTGATCAATGGACAGCCTATCGATGAAGCGACCCGTCTCGGCTATTACGTGATCATCGCCGCAGCAGGACATGATACGGTTTCGTCGTCCATATCGGTCGCGATGTGGGCGTTGAGCCGCTTCCCTGAGCTACTGCCGCGACTACAGGCGGATCGTTCGCTGATTCCGCAGTTTATCGACGAAACCCTTCGCTACGCATCGCCGGTGCGTCATTTCATGCGTACAGCGACTGCCGACACCAACGTCCGGGGTCGGACAATCCGCAAGGGCGATTGGCTGATGCTCTGCTATGGCTCGGCAAATCGTGACGAGCAAGTCTTCCCTGAGCCGTTCGCATTCAATATCGACCGCAAACCGAACCGGCATCTCGCTTTCGGCGTCGGCGCCCACGTGTGCTTGGGTCAGCATCTCGCGAACATGGAAATGCGCATCTTGTTTGAGGAACTGGTCCCGAGGTTACGGCTTATTGAGCCGGCGGGCGAAATCGAATTCGTTGCGTCCAGCTTCGTGAGCGGCCCGAAGCATCTTCCAGTTCGTTGCGTGGTGCATCCGCATTGAGCTACCGGAGCCTGTAGTTGGAGTGAACCCTTGAGGCTCGGCCTTGACGATGAACCGAGCGTCCTCTTTCCACACCTCTGCATGCTGCGTGGGTTGTGGCGGCCGCACAGCATGGTGATAGCGGCGAGCAGTACATCAGCCAGTCGGAGGCAGCGCAGTGTAAGCGGCATTGAGCGCATCAATCTTGGCATTGCCATCGAGCAGGTCGGCAATGCGGCGCATAGCCAGGCTGGTAAGGATGCGACTAGGACACCAAGGTCAGGAGCGACTGTCACGGACAATGCTTCGATGGTGAGGGTGATCTACGACGAACAAAATTTCACCGAACGTCTTCAGTTCGGAGATGAGTGCACAGCTTGGCCTCATCGTCGGGCCAGCGCTTTGCTGTACCAACGCTTTCGGGTTCGGCCGAGGGCTACGGGGTGATGGTGACCTTTGCCTACGTCAACGCTCATGAATGGGTCGACTAACCGATGTTGTTGGCTTTTCATGCATCGCGGGCTTCGCACGTTGCACGGCTCGGTCTGCAACATCGGCGGCAAGTCTCCGCATTCACGTACTGGATGGCCTAATGATGTTCCGGCTGAACTCCTATTAGCGATCACCTGCCCCGCCAGGCCCGGTGCCCCCCGGCTCACGACTGCAACTTGGAGCATCATGCCGGGCCTGGATTCCCAATTCTCAGTTATCGAGGCGTGAAGATAGTAACGGAGTGCGCATGGCATAGATTTGGCGGTTACTCCATCCAACTCCACTCTCTGTCGGATTTGTTCAATGACCACGATATTGGCTCATCAGAAGCAAAAAGAAATTCGGCTTCCAAATGATAAAATCGGTATACGCAGTGTTGATGGGAGTATTTTTTGGATTAGCGTGCGATTCAAGCCGAGCGCAGAGTGGCGTTACGCTATATGGAGCATTAGATGTTCTCATTGATATCTCAAATCAGGGCAGAGGAACCTTAACTAAAATGTCGAATGGCGGCACGTTCGGATCGCGACTTGGCCTTATGGGTAGCGAAGTCTTCGGTGACGGTTACAAAGCTATTTTCAGACTTGAGAGTGGTTTCGCGCCTAATGCCGGCACCATACAGCAGGGCGGTGCACTTTTCGGCCGGCAAGCGTATATTGGCTTCGAAGGTCCTGAAGGGACTTTAACTTTTGGTCGTCAATACTCGCCAGAGTTTCTTGCTATGAGTGACAACGACGTTTTTTTGGGAGGCTTAGGAAGGAGCATCTGGGGCGTTGATCGCACTTTGCCTAATGGTACCGTCCAAGCTACGCTCCTTACCGAGGTCATTACGTGCCGCGTTAATAATTCCGTTCTTTACTCATCTCCGAAAATTTATGGATTCTCGGTTGGGTTGATGTACGGTCTCGGCGGTGTTGCGAAATCTACAAGTGGCGGAACAACTTTTAGCGGGGCAATCAATTACACCAATGGGCCCGCAACGTTTCATGCCGGATATGTCTATCAGAGAGACGGATTGGATCAGGGATATTACAAAGCATGGGGTGTCGGCGGTAACTATGGGATTGGGCCGGTAAGGGTGTATCTCGGATACACTAAAGATGACTATTCAATCATACCTGGCGCAGCATCGTTGAATAATTCGTTGCGGTATGCAATCGCCAATCTTGGGGCGAGCTACCAAATCACCCATTCGACCGTATTAATGGCACAAGTTATCAAATTGATTGACACCTCGAATGGAATTACTCAGTCAAAAAATTCGTACATTATAGGACTCGGTGTTTTTTATTCTCTTTTTAAAAACACCAGTATATATATCGGGTACGCACAAACAAAAAATAAAAACGGGTCCGCTTACACGTTGGGGCAAGCCCTATATTACGGGGAACCGGCATACCCCAACTCCACGGCACGCGTGTTTAGATTCGGAATGCGAACGACCTTCTAGATTAAAGTTGAAAATCGGCGGCTAATCAGTCGAGCCTGAACAATCCGGCGAGCCTTATATGGCATGGCTTTGGGGCCGAAATGGTGTCGTTGGAATTGCGGGAACCTGGCATATTGACGCGTAAATCCTGCATTTTTCGACGAGGTGCAGATGCGTCCGAAGACGCCTGTGCCGGAACAAGATTTCTCCGCCAGCCGCTGCGAGAGCAGATCGGCCTGAAGCACCCGTTGGTGCGACAGGCCGACCCTGACCAACTGTGAGGTCTGTCGGAATTCGTGGACGCCAACGGGTTAAGCAGCGGTTTTACTCAAATGGAATCGCTGCGTGAAAGCGGCCGGCGACAGATAGTCCAGACGCGCCTGTGTGCGCAGCCGGTTGTAAAAGATTTCGATGTATTCAGTGATCTCGTTGCGGGCCTGGTCGCGGGTCGCGAACTTGCGATGATAGACGAGCTCATTTTTCAGTGAGCCCCAGAATGATTCAATTGGTGCGTTATCGAAACAATTTCCGCGTCTGCTCATTGATGCCTGCATGCCGGACTGTTTGAGGAGCTTCTGATAGGCATGGTCGCAGTACTGACTGCCGCGGTCCGTATACTGAATTAGACCGGCCGGTGATAAGTGCGACGCGACGGCACGAAAAAGCGCACGCATTACCAGCTGTTTTGTCATGCGCTCGCTCATCGCATAGCCGACTACTTCTCCGTAAACAGGTCCTTGGGGCCGGCCAGATACAGCCATCCCTCATCGGTCGCGACGTAAGTGATGTCACCACGCCAGGCCTGATTCGAAGCGCTCGCACGGAAGTCCTGGTCCAGGATATCCGGCGCGACTGGCAGGTCGTGCGTTGAATTCGTCGTCGCCTTGAACTTGCGCTTTTGCTTGCAGCGCAGGCCGAGCTTCGTGCGCAAACGCATGATGGGGTGAAAACCAATCTGGACGCCGTGGTGCGCCAAATCGTTCTGTAGCCGTTCCGGGCCAAAGGTTTCTCGCGTCCGCTCGTGAGCTGCACGCACCTGTGCTTCGAGTCGACGCTTTTGCTGAGCGTGTAACGACAGCGGCCGTTTGCGCCAGGCAAACTAGCCACTGATGGACACGCCCAGGAAGCGGCACATTAAACGCACTGGATATTGCTGTCGCATCTGTTCAGTTACGCCGTACTTCACCGCGACTCCGTCGCGAAGTACATTGCGAACTTTTTTAACAGATCGCGCTCCATTTTTACTTCGGCCAATTCCCGCATGACCCGCCCCGGCTCGGCCTCAACCTCTGTCAGTGGTCTCTGATGCTGCCCAAGATTCTCCAGCTTGCCGTCCTTCGCAGCAGAACCCAGTTTGCTAACGTCTTCATCGAAATTGACAATCGACACGCGGCTTCGGACACGCCGAGGCCATCGGCTATTACCAGCTTTACTGCTTCTTCACGAAATTCCTTCGTGTACACAGCCTTGGGATTCGGTTCATCAATGCCTCCATTCCTCAATTTTACGGAATGTTGGCGTCCACTTTTTTCAACCGGCCTCACCGTCGCACGACACGATTGATGACGATCGCCGGAAGCGATGACCACGATAGACCGATTCGATGTTCTGAGTCCCGGATGTTATTCGAACCACTGAGCAACGTGACAACTCTCTTTGGACTGCGGGTGATCCGGCGTCTGAATCCGACAACGCCGCGTGAACAATTGACGCACCGCAAGGTTTGCGTATGTTCAAAGTGTTCAGCTTCTCAATTCCTCGTATGATTCACTCAGGCGGCCCGAGGTAATGTCAAACCAAGCATAGTGCTGGTCAGAATGCCATTAGGAAGAAAAGCGATCGTCATCTACGGCTTTCGTTTTCCTGCAGCGGGCATCGGCTACGCAGTACGCCGGCACCACCGCCTCAATCTTAGTCCACGGGAATTGCGCTGCACTATATCGGTTGGCCAATTCCCCTCTAACGGCGGAACAAGTTCCTATGGACATGCTAGACGTCATCGGTATTGGTATCGGACCGTTCAATCTAAGCCTCGCGGCGCTCATTCAGCCGACCGGTTTGCGAGCGCTCTTCTTTGAGAAGCGCATAAAATTCTCCTGGCATCCGGGGCTCATGCTGCCCCAAAGTCAACTCCAGGTGTCGCCGCTCAAGGATTGTGTGACCCTGGTGAATCCCACAAGCCCATATTCCTTTCTCAACTATCTCGCTGTACATCGACGCCTGTACAGTTTCGTGAATAAAGGTGGAAACAGCACGTCGCGACGTGAGTTCACCCACTATTACCAATGGGTCGCGCAATGCCTGGACACGCTTCGATTCGGCGAGGAGGTGATCGATATCAGGCCTTGCAATAAGGGCTATTGCGTGACCACTACCGCGCGCACCTATCATGCGCGCGCGGTAGTGGTCGGGGTCGGCGTCGAACCCAAGGTGCCGGCATGTGCGCGGCAGGTGGTTGGCGAGACGGTCTATCACGTAGACGACTACCTTAACCGGAAACCGTTCAGCGAAGACGAACATGTGCTGGTGGTGGGCGGCGGGCAGAGCGGCGCGGAAGTCGTCGAGCACATGCTGACCGAGTCAGGTCCCGACAAGATCACGTGGGCGACGTCGCGCGCCAATCTGTTTGCGATGGACGACAACGCATTTGTCAATGAAGCATACATGCCCAGTTATAGCCAACGCTTTCACACGCTGCCGATCCAGCAGCGCCGGGCCATTGTCGAAAGCGAAAAGCTCACCAGCGACGGCATCTCCGCCAGCCTGTGCAACCGCCTCTATGAAGCGTTGTACGAACGCAGCGTCCGTGGCACGCTAGCCGACTGCTTTCGTCTGTTGCCTTCGGTGACGATGGACGAGATCACCCGCCGCAGCGGTCGCTGGCATATCGGGTTGACCTCGCTCGTCACGTCGCAGCGCAACGGCATAAGCGCGGACAGAATCATCCTGGCAACCGGTTTTCAGCCGCGCCATTTGCCATTCGTTCAGAAGCTGCTCGACGGCGCAAGCCGTGAAGACGGTCTGCCAACGCTCGATCCCGATTACGCCGTGCGCTTCGATGCGCCAATGCCCGGTCCCGTGTATCTGCAAAACCAAAGCCGCGTGCAGCATGGCCTGCAAAGCGTCAATCTTTCGCTGGTGGCGTACAGGAACAGCCGCATCATCAACAGTCTGCTAGGTCGTGCGTTCTATCCGGATGTTCCGGACCGGCAACTGCTCGACAGCCTTGAGGATCAGGAGACTGAAGCAGGATCGGTACTGTGCGACGCGCCTCAGGCCTCGCGTCAACCGGCAGTGGCGTAAGCGCATGACTGGCTCCTCCATTTATCTATCGACTGGCGAGCGTGCGATCTCACACGCCGAGCACTTGCCGGCATCCCTCCAATTACGGGCGTTCATTCCGTTTCTGTTCGCGTCACTGGTGATCGCCGCTTCGTACGGGACGAGTTTTCTCCTGCCCGAGTACCTGCAGTCCCTGGGCATGAAGAGCGATGTCGCCGGCGCCGTGATTTCGAGCGGCATGGTCTCGACCATGATCTGCTGCTGCGTGGCTGGGCGCATAGCCCAGCGTATCGGTGTCATGCCGACCATCGCGCTGGCCTCGCTCGTCATGGCAGGCAGCATGCTCTGCTTCGCCGCTGCGCCAATGGACATTCGTGCCGTCTATGCAGGCGGTTTGCTGTTGGGCGCTGGGTGGTCCGTGTTCTTCATAATCGCGCCGCTGCAAATCATCCATCATCTGTGCCCCAACGCGCGTATCCAGTACCTGACCTTCGTCTCCGGCACGCAAATGGCCGGCCTGGGCATGGCGGCGCCTTTGAGCCGCCTGATCGCCCAACATACCGGCTCGATCGCGCTGGCCTACCTTCTGTTCGCTGCGGCATGCGCGGTGGCGGCAGTCTGCGTCAAGCTCGCCAGCGAGGCGATGAGGGATAGGTCCTGTTTGCCGATGACGCGCGTGGCCATTACCGCGACCGACACGTTGGCCCTGCTCAGGGCACGAACAGCAGTGCCGATCGCAATGATCGCATTGGCAGCCTGTGTCTTCGCCGGGCTGGCGACTTACCAGACACCCTATGCCGTCTCGCGTAACCTCAGGCCAGACCTGTTCTTCCTGACGTTCACGATAACCAGCGTGGCACTGCGCTTGTCGCTCGCGAGAACCATGGGACGCATCAAGCCCGCGCGACTGGCGCTCGCATTGTTTTTGCTGACCGGCGCCTCGCTCGTACTGTTCCTGTTGAACCACGGCAGCACGACGCTTTATATGGTCGCTACCGCGCTGTTCGCCACGGGCTACGGACTGAGCTACTCGACCCTGAACGGCATGGCCGTGAACCTCGCCGGAGACCACGCCGTTTCGGTGCCGGTGACTTCGCAAATCTTTACGCTTGCCTATTTCATCGGTCTGTTCGGATGCCCTTCCCTATGTGGCGTTCTGATTCACGTTTTCGGCGCCGATGCAATGCTCGTCGCCCTGCTAGGCGCCGTACTCGCCAATGTCGTGCTACTCGGCGTCATGCGAATGAAGGCGCATTTCGCCGCCTGACTTCTCCTTGAAAACTCCGTTCCTTAACGAGGTGGTTCGTATGCTGAATGAAACGCAAAAATCCAAGTGGCACGAAGATGGATATCTAAAAGTAGAGGGCTTTTTCGATCCGGTCACCCGCGAAAAGATTTCTGCTCTGGTCAACGATGTCTCGCGCTGGGAAATCAGCGACAGCAAATGGATGATGTGGTTCGAGAAGACCGAGGACGACCGCAGGATCGTTTCAAAGGTAGAGAACTTTTTGGACTTCAACAACGAGCTGCGCGATCTGTTGTTGGCCGACAAGCGTATCCAGACGGCTGTCGAATCGCTTCTCGATGAAGATACCCGCATGCTCAAGGAACTGCTCATCTTCAAGTACCCGGACAGCGGCGGCTATCGTCCGCATCAGGACATCTATCACATTCCGCACAACATTCCTGAACGCATGGTGCATGCCGTGGTCGCCATCGGCATCGACGATTCCGATCCGGACAACGGCGGCCTGTTCTTCAGTCCGGGCAACCATCAGAAAGGTGTGTTTCCGATGGACGCCGGCGGCGTGATTCATCCGGAAGTGGCCGAGACGTTCAAGTGGGAACCCGTGCCCTGGAAGGCCGGCGACATCTTCGTCTTCGACGACTACGCGCCGCACTATTCGCAGCCCAACAAAAGTAACCGTTCGCGCCGCACGCTCTATCTGGTGTTCCAGCGCGCCTCAACTGGTGGCCCCACGCGTACGGAATACAACAAACTGAAGCGTGCCTACAACCCACCCGAAGGCAAGGAATCGGATATCCACGATCTGAAGCCGCCAAATGGCATTTTCTATCGCACCTAATGTAATTCACCGGAGGATGTGCGTGTACACAAAGCAGATTGACCCATCCATGATGCAGTCGGAATACGGCGTTCTTGTTTGCCGGCTGCTCGAACATCTGCCCGCTGGCCTGACAACAGCGTTCGGCACGTCGATTGTTGAGGTCGTGCCGGCGGGCGCTGTCAATCTGCACTCCCATTCCGAGCATGAACTGTGGGTACTCGTTTCAGGCAAGGGAGTCTTCGAGGTGAATGGTCAGGCGCGGCCAGTCGCAGATTCAACGCTGCTCTATATCGAGCCGAATCAGGAGCACGCGATTCGCAATGCCGATCCGGCGGCGAGCCTGAAATTTCTATCGATATGGTGGGACTAACGTGAACACACGCACTTTTTTCGTTTGCCCCGCACCGCCCTGCCCGAACGGCAAGCTGCATCTCGGCCATATCGGCGGGGTCTATCTGCTCACCGATCTTTTCGTTCGCTTTCAACGCATGAGAGGTCACCGCGCCTACCACGTCACAGGTGCGGACGAGCACGGCACCTATATGGTAGTGAAGGCGCGCAAGCTCGGTCGTCCGATTGACGAAGTCGCGCAGTTGCATATTGACGAGATAATGGATTGCTTGCGGGCAATGCACATCGAGCCCGATGTCTTCATCAGAACAACGGACGCTACGCACAAGCAGAACAGTCTGAAGATCTTTCGCGAGCTGGAAGCTGCAGGCTACATTGATGTGCGTGATGGCCATCAACTCTACTGCGAAAACTGTGACGAGTTCGTGGCCGATTCGCTTGCCGTCGGCCTCTGCCCCGCGTGCGATGCGTCCACCGACAGCAACTTGTGCGAAAACTGCGGTTTGGCGCAACAGCACTCGAAGTTGCGAGCGCCAGTCCACACGTCGTGCGGCAAACCGCTATCGCTTCGCCCCATCGAACAGGCGGTTTTCGACATCCCTCGCATGGCAGCCATGCTTGACGATGCGATCAAGGGGAGTGAATGGGATCAAACGATCCAGCGTAAAGCGCGTGCATGGTTGCGTGACGAATTGCGGCCGCTGCCTATGTCGCGCATTTTCGACCGGGGTGTGACACTTGAAGCACCCGCGAAGATTGCGGGGCAAACGTTGATGACGTGGTTCGAAGGGCTTTGGTGTTTCGAGACGGGGATCCGCTTGCAGTGCGCGCGCGACGAGGTCAACTACGACACCGTGATGCGCGACCCCGATACACGCCTCCTGTTTTTCATGGGCCAGGATAACCGCTTCTACTACACCATCGGCGTGACTGGCAGCCTGCTTGCGCGCGGCTACCCGCTTCCGGCAAATCATTCGATCCAGGACTTCTATAAATTGGAGGGCGAGAAATTCTCGACCAGCCGCGACCATGCACTCTGGGCAGATGAAGTATCCCGGCAGGTCGACCCGAGTGTGTTGCGCTATGCGCTCGCTCGGATTGCCAAGCCGTTCGGCACCAACAATAACGATTTCCAGATCGGCGAACTGATCCGGTCGGCTTCGCACATCCTTGCGTGGGAAAGCGCCCTCCGCCGCGATTCACTGCACTCGGCGAATGTCGATGGAAGCGGTCTTACGCCGGCGCACGACGACATAGTCCAACGTTATATCACCGCGATGGACCAGGTACGCTTCTGGAACGCCCTCGATCTGATTGACGAATACTTCGTCGCGACGGGCTTCGGCACGAGCCCGGAAACGTGGCGGCCGGTGCACGTATCCGTCTTTCTGAGCATGCTCCATCCCGTGATGCCAGTGCTGGCCGAACGCTATGGAAACGTGTTCTTTGGCGAGAATTGGACACCGGCACTCGGCGCAAACGCCACGCTATTGGCTACGCCTCCCAGAGCAACGGCCGAATTTCCGCCGTTCGGAATGCCGATTGCCGACTCGTTCATCCGCCAATATCAATCGCGCTTCCAGCGCGCCGTCGATGCCGCGTAACCAACGATGGAGCCAGGCATGTCGATGCGCAGTCGCACTTCGCTCAGTTATGGGGTATTCGACTACACCTCAGGCAAGGACACAGTCAACTTCGCCTATGGGCTTCCCGATCCTTTGACGTTCGGCCGCCTGCAATGGCCGGACCCGCTTTCCGTCGAGACGGGCGTCAGCATCTCCGACCTACCGCAGTACACCGACGCCTATGGCCTTCCCGAACTGCGCGGACAGCTTGGCCAAAGGTACCGGATGGCGCGTGGCAATGTCATTCTGACGAACGGCGCTTCACAAGCCCTGCAACTGCTCGCCGATGCTTTTATCGACCCGGGAGACGTCGTGCTGACCGAGGACCCGTCCTATCTCGGCGCGTTGCGCATTTTCTCTATTGCGGGCGCGACGGTGGTTCAAGTAGGTGCGGATTCCTCGGGTGTCGACCTCGATCTGCTCGAACAAGCATTGCAGCACGCAAAGGGGCGAGCCAAGTTGTACTACACCACTCCGGCGTTCCACAATCCGACTGGACGATACTTTGCACACCGGCATATGGTCGAGGTGGAGGCTCTACTGTCCCGCAACGGCGTGGGGCTGGTGCAGGATCTGGTTTATAGCGAGTTGCCCTATGATGGCGCGTCACCCGAGATTCTGCAGGCGGGTGGCAACATCATCAATGTGCATAGCTTCTCCAAAATCTCAGGCCCCGGGCTTCGCGTAGGCTGGGTGCTGGCCGAGCCGGAAATTGTCGACCGCCTAGCCCACCTGAAATGCGATGGAGGTGTGAGTCCCATTGTCAGCAATATGGCGCTCGCCTTATTGCAGTCGTCGTCATTGGACGCTCACGTCGAACACCTAAGGACGCACTACCGGAGCAAGCGCGACGCAATGCATCGGCTGTTACAGGCCTGCCGATTCTGCAAACCGGATTACGAGATTCCGAGTGGTGGATTTTCGTTCTGGGTCTCGCTTGCCGAAGGCGTCGATTCCGCCGAATTGGTCGGCGAGGTGCGCCGGAAGCACAATGTGAAACTCGTCGATGGAAAGCACCATGGACCGAGCGGTGCAGCCCGTGTACGCTTAAGCTTCAGTTATCTCCAGCCGCGTTTGATCGAGCGCGGCTTGGCTCAGATAGACGACGCGCATGCGAGCCTTCTGACATCGACGCGCTTTAAGCGGCGTGGCTAGAGAATGCCAAGTACTACGGATAGTCGGTGCGAGATGTACAAGCGTAGGCCGAGCGAAGTCATCCACTGCGCCGCCCTCTACCGCAAACAACTCCACGGACGCTTTTCGGCATGGCACTACGTCACTGATTTCGCTCAGGATCCGTCCGTTATATAGGCAGACACCCCCTTCGCGCGTGTCTCGGAACCAGTCAATTCCTGTGCGTTCTGTGCGATCAGCACGTCATCGCTCTGCAGCCGATATCAACATCAAGACCTACCCGATGTAAACGGTATGGGATTCCGACCAAAATCGAAACAGGAGAGCAAGTGAGGAAACTGCTGATCGTGTCGATCGCCGTCGTGCTGATAGGCTATCTCTGCATCCAGCAGTATCGCGATTCAACGAGTACTGGATCGCTTTGGTGGTGTCCGATTTCGCTGAGAGTGTGAGAAGCGTCGCCTCGAACCCACCGCTTCATGTCATCAAGCAGCGCAACGGCGTGTGCCTGGCGGATGCGCCGTCGCTCTTCGGGCGGCTTGCCTCGAATGTGCTCTTCGATGCGATAGAGTGCGCCAATACTGCGTACATGCGCGCGCAAGCCTTTCGCCGTTGGGAATTTGTGCAACAGCCGGTTGCATAAACACCGTGCTCGCACGCTGCCACACTTCTCGACAAGCTAGACGGCGCAGCTCGGCGACTCTGGTATTCCCCCGCCTGAGATAGCGGGAATGTCCTGCCCCGGCGTGTCTACCGTCCAGAATAATCAGTAAGCGCCCAGGAGGCGATCCAGCGCGGCCGTGATCCGGTCACGGTGTTCGACAAGCGAACCGGTCTTCGGCCCCAGTTCGCTTAAGGGCACGGCCGCGACAAACGCCGGATGCAGGATGCACCGGATGCCGCCGATATCGAATGATGGCGAGAAGTCCGCCGGGAGCTTCCCGGGCGGAAAAGCATCAGCCTGAATCAGCGGTACGACGACGCGGGTCGACAGACCGTCTAGAAAGTCGCTTTGCACGTCGACAAGATACGGTGTACTGGCGCGGCCTCTACCGCTGTTGGCATAGACGTCGAATCGCGCCATCAGAACATCCGGTATTGCGCCAAGGGAAGTCCGTTCTCTTCGACCCACTGGTTCGTGTGCCTGATGAACTCGGCGTGTTCCTCAGCCCAGCGACGGCCTTCTTCGACCTGAATCGCCTCGCGCAAGGCCTGCTCGCAGGTGCGGGAAAAGTTGATGCCGAGACTTCTCGCCCGTTCATACACATCCACGGGCAGCGTGACATTCGTCGCCTTGCGCGCCCCGCCTGTTGCTGCATGTGCCATGGTGAATTCTCCGTGCGAACAATGCGCATGTTTATCCACATAATAACCCACATCTGGCAGTTGGTGCCGTCGCGTCGAGAAGGCTGCGGTCATATGCGCAGGCAAGCCCTCCCTTTCGTGTTAGCGCCGATGTAAAAATGACCCATGTTCGGTGCGGACTCGATCATGTACGTCACCATCATCCGGTGGGATGCGAAGTATGCGGTTCTAGCGACATCGGTGACAGTCGAACTCAGCTATGCGCTGAAGAGTGGCACCACCGCAGAAACTCTGTGGACCCACAGACAAACCATGGTCTACTCGCCGCAAGCCGCGAACGCAGGTAACAAACGTTCCTTTGGCTCAGCAGGCAAACGCGATCTCGGTCAACAAAGCCGGACAGGGCTTGCCGGCCGGCCCTTACGACGGTCAGTACAGGTCTGACGGCGCAAGCTTCTGAGTCGGTCGCGGCAGTTCGAGATCGAATGTTCCCGCGAAAGAAAACGCGGGAACAATTGCCAGGGGGCGACAACCGCTACCCTCTCCCGCCGCAGATGCGATACATCCGCGAAGTTGTTGCGGGACGACCTAACCCATGACGCCGTTGTCCTAAGTCGCGTCAAACACGGTGCCGGTATGCAGAGAAAGCAAGGTGCGTCTCCGGCGGTTGAGTGGCCGCTTAGCGGGGCGGATGCCACTGCTATGTGGCCGGTTACCGGTCGGGTCGAATGACGCCTCTTGGCCGAACCCGGAAGTACGCGACTTCGCCAGTTCCCTCTTTATTCCACCCTGCTGTCGTCCGCCGTAGAGGCTTATTCGCCGTAGACGCTTATTAGGCGAAGTTTACAGCTTCGCGTCCCCCTCGTGGCCGATGCCCCGACTCCCCCCAGGCCGCTGAACGACGCGGCGGATCCGTAGCCGGCGCAATCACGATCACACGCCGCACTTAGAAACGACTTCTACATGCTTGTGATGGAAGGCGCGCCCGGCACGCGTCCCTCCGAACTGTCGCTGATTGAGCGGCCTCACGTGTGCCTCTCTATGCACGTCAAAAGCGCTATCCTCGATAGCTACAATGCGTAGCATGCCCGCTCTTCTGCTCATCACGTGGATTTCTGATCGATCTAAGCAAAGATATGGAGTGAGATGCGATGGCAAATCTGCTTGAATCGAATCCGGCTCCGGGCGCACCTGGCAATCCGCTGAACTGGAGCCGCGCGGACAAAGACGCCGTCGGAACGGCGTACTCGCTGTCGAGCCAGGTCTGGTACACGACAGCAGGCGGCATCCTCACGGAAATCTACTTCCCGGATGTCGACACCCCTCGGGTACGAGACTTCCAGCTGATCATTACCGACGGGTCGACCTTCTATCACGACGCGCAGAAGGACTTCGACCATCGATGCGAATGGCCGGAGCCGCCCGCCTTATCCTGCCGGCTCACATCCCAGGCGAAAGGGCAACCCTACACCGTCGTGCAGGACGTGATCGCCGAGAAGGGTTCGGCCTGCGTGCTGGTTCGCACGACCCTGCAGGGGGACCAGGATTTCCTTAACAAACTGCACGTCTATGCCTTGTTGACGCCTCACATGGCGGGATACGGCGCTGGCAACACCGCGCATCGCGTCAGCACCGCAAATGGCGATCGCCTGGTCGCGACGCGTGACCATTACTGGCTCGCGCTGGGCGCCGACTGCGGCTTCGGCACGACGGGTTGCGGCTTCGTGGGAGTGAACGATGGCTGGACCGACATCATCGCAAACAAGCGCTTGCCGGCCTGGAACTACGACGCAGCAAAGGACGGATACGTCGCCGTGACGGCAGAGATCAACCGCGCAGGGCAGAATCAATTCGTTCTGGCACTGGCGTTTTGCGTCGACGAACCGACTCCGATTACGCAGAGCACGCCCAACAAGGCGCTGACCGCCGTATCCGAGGCGCTGGCCTACCCCTTCGACGGACCCGCCGACCCATACAGCCACAAGCAAGCGTTCATCCAGGGCTGGAACGACGCTGTTCGCGACCCGTTCGAGCCCAAGGCGAACATTACGGGCGATGGCAATACGCTTTTCAACATGAGCCGCAACGTGTTGCTCGCGCATGAGGACAAGACGGCCGACGGCGCACTGGTGGCTTCATTGAGCATCCCGTGGGGACAGACGATGCGGGACCTCGCTGCCGGCTACCACATGGTCTGGCCGCGTGACATGTGCCAAAGCGCACTCGCGCTGCTGGCCGCGGGCGCGCAGGATGCGCCCCTACGCGGGCTGATGTTTCTCGCTGCGTCGCAATTGGCGGATGGTAGCTTTCCGCAAAAGTTTTTCATTGACGGCGAGCCTTGGCGGGACAATGCCTCGCAGCTCGACGAATATTCCTTTCCAATCATTCTGGCCTATCACTTGAGCGAAGCCGGTCTGCTGCGTCAGTTCGATCCCACCGGCATGGTGCTGGCCGCAGCAGGCGCATTGATCAAAAACGGCCCCATGACTCAGCAGGAACGATGGGAAGAACTCGAAGGATACTCCCCTTCGACACTGGCATCGAACATCGCGGCGCTAGTCTGTGCGGCTACTAAATGGGCGGACGCCAGCACCGCCCAGTTCCTGCTCGAATACGCGGATTTTCTGGAATCGCATCTAGAGACATGGTGCGTCGCTGCGGAAGGCTCACCGGTTCCGGGCGTGACGCAGCACTACATTCGAATCTTGCCGACGCACGTCAATGGCGTCTTCAATTTTCCAGAAAATCCAGATACCGCCCAAGTAACCGTCTGGAAGAAAGACTACAACGCAAACACCATCGTGGACGCGGGTTTTCTCGAACTGGTGCGCTATGGCATTCGCGCCGCGAACGATCCGATCATCGTCAACTCGGTCAAGGTAGTCGATGCAGTAATCAGAAAAATTCTGCCGCAGGGGCCTGCCTTTTACCGATACAACCACGACGGTTATGGTCAAGGCAATCTCGGCGAGGACTGGTACGACGGCGCTACCTTCGGCGTTGGTCGACCGTGGCCGCTGCTCACTGGCGAACGCGGTCATTACGAATTGGCCGCTGGTGGCGACGCCACATCCTACATCCGCGCTCTCGAGGCGTTCGCCGGAACGCGCGGTCTGCTTCCCGAGCAAGTGTGGGATCTGCCCGATCTGGCAGACCCGCCCTTCGTCACTGGCGGGCCGACTGGCTCTGCCATGCCGCTCGCGTGGGCCCACGCCGAATACATCAAGCTCGTTCGCTCCGCTTCGGACGGTCAGGTCTTTAACCACCTGAAAGTCGTCGCCGATCGTTATCAGTCTCAGCCCGGCCAGGCGCCGCGCGCTCGCAGCAATATCGAAATCTGGAACTTCAACCACCCGCTGCCGTCGATTCCGGCCGCCACGACAATTCGGATCCCTTTGGCTGCGCCTTTCCGCCTGCGCTGGACGATCGACGACTGGGCCACGTCGGAGGACAGCGAAGCCACCGCAACGGCGCTCGGCATCTACTACGTCGATCTGGTCACGCAAGCAGCCCAGGCCGGTTCATCGCTTGCATTCACCTTCTTCTGGACCTCGAGTCAGACGTGGCAAGGGCAGAATTTTTCCGTCGCCCTCCAATCCTAAGCGATGCGTCGCCAACGGCAGACAATTGCGTCTGTCATGGAGAAACACACGACTTCATCTAAGCCGTCCATGAACTCCATGACGCTGGAGAACCGCACGTAGGTACGCGGGTCATCGAACTGTTTGATATTCCCTTTGACGAGCAGCGGGCCCCACCCAAGAGGGCTCGGTGGTGTCGAGGCCCAGATAGAACGCGCCGATGTGGTCTCCGCCCAGGAGCACAGCGCTCATTCGCCGAGTAACTTTGCCGGACATACTCCGCCGCGCATCCGGTCGCCCATAGCCCACCGAACGACTGACGCGTGGAACGGGTGAACGACGCGGTGACGCTCAGGCGCGCAATCAATTAGGCCAGCGCGGTCCAAATGCTTAAGTTACCGGGAGGGGATTCAAAAATCCCCGTCGGCTCAGCAATGGCCAATTGTGCGCGGTTATTCCTGATCGCAATGCACCTTGAAGTGCGTTAGCACGGCGGCCCCAAACGCATTGCTTATCGCAACATCGGCGGCGTCGCGACCGTATGCCATCAAAACGCGCCCGATGCGCGGTGCGTTGTTACGCGGATCGAAGGTTTGCCAGCTACCCCCTACGTAGGCCTCAAACCATGCCGCGAAATCCATCGGCGCTGCGACGGGGGGCAAACCGACATCGCTGATATAACCGGTGCAGTAGCGAGCCGGAATATTCATGGCGCGGCATAGCGTGATGCCCAGATGGGCGAAGTCCCGGCAAACGCCCCTTCGTTCGCGGTAAACGTCCGCTGCGGTTTTGGTCGGCCGCGCGTGCAGGTAATCAAATGCGATATGCCGGTGCACGAAGTCGCAGATTGCGAGAACAGTCTCGCGGCCCGGCGCGCACTGTCCAAAAACCTTCCACGCGACGTCGACCATCAAATCGGTTTCACAATAGCGGCTACCCAATAGGAAAACGAGCGTATCGTCGGGCAACTGCTCGACTGGATGGCCCCAACCGTCTTTCGGACGCGTTTCCATCGCATTTGGCACATTCAGAAGCGCGGTCGTGCTCAAGCCAACACGCCCGGCGGGCGCGACTATCCGCGTGCACAGGTTGCCGAACAAGTCGCGGTACTGCCTCGTCGCCACCGGCGGATCGGTAACGAGCAGATCTGCCTCGACAATATCCTTTGCATGCGAAAAGTGCGTGTTCAGCATCAGCATCATCGGCGTCGGTTGTGAGCACTCGTACGACAGTTCGTATCCGACGCGAAGCTTCATATATTTATCCTGTTCGTCTGATCCCGGAGGTTGGGGCTGACAACTCAAAGGCGTGCGGCCCGAGACAGCCACAACAGATGATCCCACGACGCCGGGCGTCACGCTCGCATTCAAAAACAATCGCCGCTACCTGGCCTGAGCGGCCCTATGGTCTGTTGAAATGAAATGAACGCCGTCTCCCGGTGAGAGATTGGGCCTGACGCCAATGCTCTCAACGGCGACGACCGTCGTGCGTGCGACGTCGAACGCAGCTAGTGACCGTACTCGGCGGGACGAGTGAGTGTGTCGAGGCGGCGAAACAGGAATGGAATCAGCCAGTCGGGCCAAGCAGCAGGTCGATTGCGGCTTGACCGGCGACTTCCCCAACCAGGTAGGCCCATCGTTCAGTAAAGGGGCCGTTGCGCAGCGCGATCCGGCCCCCCCGCGCGCCGAGCACTTCGAGGTTGGTACCGCCTTTGATCTGGACAGTCACGTTGAACGTGTCCTCCGCAGCCGGAGTCAACTCGACGTGAATCTCGAAGCCACGATAGGTGATCATTCGTTGCATGAAAGGCTCCATGTCGTTATCGGAGACTAACACGCGAACGTTGCATGGTTCATACGGCTACAGGCGCTGATCCCGTACGAGGTCGGTAACCGGCGTCGTAATTCTGCTTGCAGAGGCGTTCGAGACGGCAATTGCCTATTGGTTGAACTGTGCCCCCAGTACTGATGGTCCTGACAGACGTGCCGAGCGTCGGGAAGGGACCGGGTGCCGCGAGATGCGTTCTTTCCGGCTGCACCAGATGCTTCAAGATTCCCTGACCCTTCGACCGTGAGCCGCTGGTACCTGAATTCGCAATTCCCGACTTTCGCTTGCCCCGTGAAGGGCGGCTTGCGGCACCCCGATAATGGATTGTAGAAAAGTATGCGTTCGCAATTGACGACGTCGCCCGGACATTCTGGCCTGTGCTGGTGCTTGGCAACACCTCGGCGTTCACCCTAGCCCTACTTTCATTGGGGAGGACCGTCCTGTCAATCCTGATCTATCATCAGGGCTGTCCGCCGGCGAGCGGACCGCTCCCCTGACTTCGCTCGAACTTCATGCCTGTGTGCTGCACATCGTGGGGCCGGGAACCTTGTTCATGCGCTTCCCAGACTTTGCGAGTACCGCGTCCGACAAGCACATGGTTTGCCGTGTCCCTTGACCGAGAGGGCGAGTCAGCGCTTCGACTTGCCGTTCAAAGGGGAAAAACCGAATGAAGAATCTCCTTGCGAACGATGGCTGGCGGGGGATGCACGCAACCAGAACGACCAACGGGATCGTTCAATCGCGCTCCGTTGCCGCGATCCTGTTCGCCGGCGCTATCAGCATAGCGATCGCGACCTGGGTATGCTTTCGCCTGGGAGCCGGCGTCGCGGTAGTTGGGTTCGTCTACCTGATCGAGGTCTTGCTGGTGTCACTGATGGGCAGCCTCGTTTCATCGGTAGCTATCTCGGTGATCGCTGTTGGTTGCCTCAACTTTTTCTTTACACAGCCACTATTTACCTTCCGTGTAGATGCCCAGCAGGACATCGTAGTGTTGACCGCCTTTTTTGTGACATCGTTCGTCGTCACCTTTCTCGTGCATAGGACTCGCCAACTGGCAGCGGTCCATCGTGAGCAGGCACAGCTTCTCGACCTTACCCACGACAGCGTGGTAGCTCTCGATATGAACGATGTAATTACCTACTGGAACAGCGGCGCGGAAGCGCTTTATGGGTGGAAGAAACACGAGGCGCTCGGCCACGTTGCCGACCGTCTGCTTCACACGCGTTTTCCTGCAGCACTCGAGGACATCAAAAAAACTTTGATTGAAACGGGCCGTTGGGAAGGCGAGATCGTCAATACCCGGCGCGACGGGTCGGAAGCCGCAGTGGCCAGCCGTTGGGCCCTGGTGCGAGACGAACAGGGGCGACCGATCGCGACCCTCGAAACGGGCACCGACATCACCGAGCGCAAGCGGGTCGAAGAGGCGCTGCAACAGGTGTCTCGTTTGACGTCGATCGGCGAATTGGGCGCGTCGGTGGCCCACGAAATCGCCCAGCCTCTCGCAGCGGTCGCCACCCATGGTGCCGCGTGCCTGCGATGGATTGACCGGGACGTACCCGACCTTGAAAAAGTGCGAGCCTCCGTGCAACGCATACTTACTGATGTACAACGCGCGACCGAGATCGTCAGGCGCGTCCGCATGCTCGCCAAGCGGATTGCCCCTGAGATGACGCGACTGGAAATCAACGAGCTGATCAGTGACGTCATGGTACTGCTCCAGCGCGAGGTCTTGAAGCACAATGTAGCCCTGCGCGCGACGCTTGCTTCGAAACTGCCGGCGGTGCTTGGCGATCGGATCCAACTGGCACAAGTCGTCACGAATCTGATTACAAACGGTATCCAGGCAATGAGCACGATCGAAGACCGGCCGCGCGAACTGACGATCAAGTCGTGGCGCAGCGACGACGGCTATGTGATCGTCTCGGTGCAAGATTCCGGGACAGGAATTGACCTGCGGCACGCCGATCGGCTATTCGAACCGTTCTTCACTACGAAGCCCGAAGGTATGGGTGTGGGGCTTTCTATTTGCCGTTCGATTATCGATGCCCATGGTGGGCGGGTTTGGGCAGAGAACAATCCCGGATACGGCGCGACTTTTCAGTTCACTATTCCCGTGATCGGCGATAGCGGATCGGGGGAATAAAGCGACCTGCTGCCGCCGCACGCTGCCCGATCGGCAACCGACCGCTATGGCCGATGATGGGTCCAACAAAATGTTGGACGAAACGTCCCTTAACTGAGCGAAGCGGATCTTCGAATGTCCGCCCGGATCGCTGAGCGAACGACAGTTGATGGGCCGAAAGCCGCCCCAAAAGAAATATCGGCAAATCAACCTTTCTTTCGTCTTTCGATTTCTTGTTTCACACGTTCGATTTCAAGCCGTTTAGCTTCCTTTGTTCCCCATCGTGGCGCTCTGTTCTGGGTGGCTTCGGCGGCTGCACGAATGCGTGCTTTGGCAGCAAGTTGATTGGCTCTGCGTTCGTCCAGCTCCCTCATTTGGGCCGCTTGCCGTTCGGCGAAGCGTTCAGCCGCGATGGGTGTGGTTCGTTCAGGTAGTCCAGCAAGGACCACAAGCTTGTCGATATTGTCCCAGGTGCTGATCCAGCCGTCGTTGTAGGCAAACTCGCTAATCAACGGGAGGTTGAGTGCCGTGTAGATCGGGACCCAGTTTTCTTCTTCGCCCTGGCGGCGACGCACAGCGAGTTTGGGATTGAACTGGTACCGCCCGGTGGATACGCGCAGGAACAGGGATCTATTGTAGGCATAGTCTCTGTCGATTTCGTTCCTCGCCAGCACGCCAGAAAGATGCTGGCGCTTGTTGCGCTCAGGCCGCGCGATGTTAGCGGGTAAGTGTTGCCAGGCATCGAGGATGATTTGGGTCTGGAACGCGCTGTCTGTATTGCCTCGTATCTTGCTGAATCGTGCCTTGAACAATACCCACAGGGTCTGGAACAGAAAGTATTCAGACAGATGCCGGTCGATGCGGACCAAACGATCGCCCGCTCTGACATCAATGCAGGGCGGAGCCAGGCATTCATAGATTGCCGCCAGCGGGCCAGCAGCAAACTTTGCATCGCCAAATGCCTGACGCAAAGCCCAGTGCAGGGCATTGTGACCATAGTGATCGACGGCATCGCGGTCGGCACCGCGCTCCAGCAGGGCTTCCACCAGCGCCACATTTCCTGCAGCAGCTGCGGCCATCAGCGGCGTCTGGTTCATTGGCAGACGATGATCGACGCCATGCTGGTCACACTGCCTGAGGATGTCCTTGAAGCGGTTGGCGAAGAAAGGGACGTAGCTCTTGCGGGCGAAAACCGCGCGCTGCTGATCAAAGGTTCGTGCCTGCTCGAATTTCGCCTCGACTGCCAGCCACTCGGCGAGCTGCGGTTCATCGAAGCAGGTGGCATAGTCAAAGAGTTGCTGCTTGCCCTTGTTGCCCGGAGACTGCTCGCGGAAGACCTTGATCAGCAGTTCCCTGACCTTGGCCTCATCGAACACCGGCCACGGCACCGGGACCTGCTTCAAGATGGTGCGGCGGATGGCCTCCGCCTGCTCCTGCTTGCCCTGCAGTTCAAGTTTGCGTGCTTCCTTCTGCCAGTCTTCGAGCGTGGATTGCCGGGCCTCGATCCTGGTCTGGCCGACGATCAGATCCAGCAACCCGAACAGATCATGCCCTGTGTCCGACTCGATCATGTAGATGTTCTTGATGGCGCGGGTCAGCGCTACATACAGGGCATTGACGAAGAATTTATAGACTTCGAGCGACTTGTCACTCTTGTCTTTAGCGCGTTTGTAATCCAGTGTCTCGACCGCCAGATCGGTCTTGGCGATGCCCTCGACAATGTCGTTGAACTCGCCCCGGTGATCCGAGATGAAACGGTAGAGCACGATGTTCTCGTATTCGAGACCCTTGGCTTCGTGGATCGAGAACAACAGCGGCGTGGCAAAGTGCTTGCGGGCGTCGGCCTTGTCCTCATCGCGCATTACCAGGACGGCGAACTGGGCGGATTGGCGAATCTTCTGGTCCAGTTCGCGCTTGGTGGCGTCCTTGTCGGGTATCAGCGTAACCTGGCCGGTCTCGCCGCCGACGGCCTGGACCAGGAAGTTGCTCTCCCGGTCGATGGAGCCGAAGCGCCGCTGCTTGATCTTGAGCAACTGATTGGCGACGCGAGTGGCCTCCAGGCCGTTGCGAAAGTTGGCCATTAGCACGCGTAATTCCTGCCGCTCGGCCAGTTTCGGGTCCTTCCAGAACAGGCTCTTGACTTGGCTCCAGGAAAAGAAATTGGGATGGACAATCTGGTTGGAATCCCCGCAGAGCATGAAATGGCCAGGCTTCTTGATGGTTTTCAGCACGAGCGCGAGTTGCACGGTGGTGATGTCCTGCACCTCGTCAATAACCACGAAGTCGTAGCGCGGCGCAGCCAGCGCTTGCCAGTCCTGGGCGACCAGATTCAGGTCGTAGAGCTTTGCCTCGACCAGCCAGGCGCGATACTTCTCAAACAGATTGTAGAGTTGGTCGCGCCGTTCTACGGGAAAGATCGATTGACGCACCCCCAGTGCTTGATACTCGTCGCGCGACAGGACACCGCCCGACCCGGCGGCAATCACGCCGCGAATCTCCTCGAAAGCCTGGTGGGCATCGACATCCTTGAAGTTCTGCCGTATACGCGAGTACCAGCCCGCAAAGTCGCGCCAGCTAGCCTCGCGTCCTGCCGGAACGCGGATCGACTCGACAAACTCCCGGTAGGACAGAAATACGGCATCCTGAGCGCCATGCTCGAAACCGTTGGCGTAATAAAGGTCGCGGGCGCTCTGCGCCAGGAAGGCGGAGTGAGTGACGTAGAGGACCTCACCTTCGGCATGCTTGAGCTTTTCAAGCGTCAGTGCGGTCTTGCCGCTGCCAGCGCTGCCGACGACAACCAAGGGAGGTGGCTGTCGGTAAATGGTCTCCTGCGTGTCATCAAACGAGATCGGTTTGTCGAGCAGGTGAATGCCGGTACGCTCGGGATGAAGGTAGCGTAGAGCTTGCGCCTCCCTGATGGCGTCATCAGCGCTGATGTCTGGAATTTTGCTCTCGTCAATCGCCGCGCCGCGCAGGAAACGTGACTTATCGTAGGCGTGATTGGCGATCACTTCCAGCATCAGTGCGCAGACTTCATCCCCGTGGCGCACCAGCGAGAACAACAGCCGGTCGGCGTCATCCAGCTTCGCCCGGTAGAACTTGCCGTGGCTCAGATTGGCGAGCTTCTTGACTTGGGCAGCCCGGAAGTCGTGGCGGGCGATGGCCGCGGACACCTTGTCGTAGCTGGCCTTGACGCGTGAAGTGTCGAGGCCTGTGTATTCGAGAATCTTCATGAGGCGATGAGGACAAGTGCAAGAACAAGAATTCTCTCATGGCCGCCTGGCCTGCCAACCTCTATAGCAAGTTTTCCGGTCATTCATGGTGGCGAATCGAGCCGAAATCGAGGCGGGCAACCTAGCGCTAAGCCGAAGCCAGAGAAGAAGCATCCAGAATTTCGCGGGAAAAATGATCGCGGAACACAGCGACTTGTATCAATCAGCCGTCGAATTGACGCAGAGGCTGATGCTCTACCCCGAAAATAGTAGGAAGAGCGAGGCGTTTCGGAACGAAGGGGATGACAACCTCGCCAGGTTGAATGCGGCCGATGAGTACGCGTTCGACGGAGACTACATTCGCGGATGGCGCGATGCGCCGGCGCCTTGACCGCGGGGTGCGCGAGATACGTGGTGCTGGGGGCCAATGACATCTGATAGTCCGGCCTGCAGGATTTTGTGATCGCGGGTGTTGATTTCAAGGGGGAGGCTGCGTCGAATGCCGATAGTCGAAAACTCGCATCTGCAAACGGCGAAACCTGTCATTCGCGGCTGCCGAGGTGCGAATGTCCGGAAAGCAATCTGTAACTGCCTCAGAAACGCAAGCGCGTGTCAGCGCCTTCTATCGGTTGAATGAGACAGCACACGCGGAGCGGCGATACGTTACGTGCCTACGCCTGCCGCGCTGTCGGCGCCGCCGTCCGGCAGCTGTATGTAGTCGTCCTGCGAAAGGTCCCTTATTCAGGCTCCGTCGTTGGCTCCGTACGCTCCGACACATCATTCCCCTTCGCGTGCATGCACTCCAGGTACGCGAGATCGTATCTTTGCTGCACGTTCAGTTGTGCCCGCGGCACGTGGGCGTCGCTCGCGGCGCGCGTGTCGACACCGCTCGCCAGTTGCTCCCTCGCATACTGTTTGCACTGCGCATCGTCCCGCAGAAAAACGGTGAATGGCTTGTCGCGCCCCGGCTTCACGGCTACCGCCGGCCCTATGGGCTGCGACACGCATCCGGCGGCAACCGAGCAGGCCGTCACGGCGATCTTGATTCGACAAAGAATACTCACGGCGTCCGTCCCTATCCGAGGCTATCAAGACTACGCCAAGCTCGATACGCCGAGGCTGTTGGCTTACGCACCGCTGCAATGCAAGGTTGCGACGCAAACATCCCCGTCGGCGGCTGCGAACTCGGGTGCGTTATCTGGCGACTACCGCTTTGGTGGCAGCTATGCGTCGCCGCAGTCGCCGTCGCCCGTATGATCCCCGGGTTATCCGCAGCAGAAAAACGACGGGTTAACGGCGAGCGGCCCAATGTCTTAAGGGCGACGCAAATCCCGCGCGGCGTTACGATATCTGCGTTCAACCGACAGCCGATTCCTTCCGCCCGACCGCCGCCCCATGGAACTGAAGCAGATCCAGTATTTCATCGCTCTCTTCGAGGAGGGCACCGTGACCCGCGCGGCCAAGCGGCTGAACATCGCGCAGCCCGCGCTCAGCATGCAGATTTCGAAGCTCGAAGCCGAAGTGCGGCAGACACTTTTCGCGCGCGGCCCGCATGGCATGGCTCCGACCGAAGCGGCGCGGCTCATGTACCGCCTCTACACGCCGATCATGCGCGACATCAAACATGCCCGCGAGCATCTGAGCCGGCGCGATGTCATCGTGACGGGACGCGTGTCGCTCGGGATGGTGTCGTCGGAGGCGCAAAGCGTGCTGCCCGAATCGCTCGCACGGTTCGACGCCCTTTTTCCGCAAGTCGAAGTGTCCGTCGCGGACGGCTTCAGCGCGCAACTCATCGACGCCGTCGAAGCGGGCCGACTCGATGCCGCGATCATCAACAAGCCGCGCGGGCGGCTCACGCTCGACGTGGAGCCGCTGCTGGTGGAAGAAATGGTGCTGGTGACGAGCGCGGCGCACGGGCCGGATCTGCCGGAGACGATGCATCTGGTCACGCAGTCCGGTATCGAATTTGTGCTCCCCACGCGCCGCAACGGACTGCGCGGCGCGCTCGACGCCGCCTTGATGGCCGCCGACGTCGTCATTCAGCCGAAGTTCGAGATCGATCTGCTCAGCACCATCGTGCAGTTCGTCGAGCAGAGCAGCATCGCGACGATCCTGCCGCGCGTCGTGGTGCAGGCGAAGGTGGACGAAGGCCTGCTGCGGGCGCGCACGATCGACTCGCCGCCGATCGTGCGTCACATCATTCAGGTCACTCACCCGAAGCGGCCGATCGGGCCGGCCGCGCAGGCGCTCATTGCGATCATCACCGAGGAGATCCGGCGCGTGACCACTGGCGCGCGGGCTTAGTGAAAACTCAACCGCCGCTCGGGCTCATCGGCTCACGCGCGCTGCGCGACGCATCGCTGCGCGTGCCGAACAGCGTGTCGCAGATCGGGAACGTGAGGTTGAAGTTCTGCGTCGCCATAAGTTCGGGATCGTGATGCGTGACGTGCAGGCGCCGGACTGTGTTGATGAGCGGCACGCGGTCGAGAAACGGGCTGTCCGTCACATGCGAAAGCGTGTGCAGCCCTTCGTACATCAGATAGTACGCGGCCATGCAGCACATAGCGGTGCGCGGCCCATTCCGCCCAGTTGCCGAACAGAAAGAGCGGCACGACCGCGAGCCATTCCGCGAACGTCGGCGCATGAAGCTGCGCGGCGCAATAGACGATCACCGCCGTCGTGAAAATGAGCGTGAAACCGAGATGCATCTCTCCGCGATACCACCACGGCGTCGCCTGCACATATTCGTCGCGAAACTTGTAGGATCGCGCGCGAATGTCGTCGTCATACTTCATGATGAGCGTCTCCTTTTTCTATCGGACGATGCGCGGGCGCGCTCTTCGGCGCGCCCGCCGATGCTTGCATGCTTCAGGACGGATTGCGCGCCGCCCCGTTTTCGAGCTTGCCGAGCGTCTCGGGCACGACGAACGCGCCGATCAGGAAGATCACGCTGATCGCGCCGACGAAGATCGCGAGCGTCGACGGCAACTGGCTCGCATCCTTCGCGACGAGCGAGACGAAGGTCGGCATCATCCCGCCGATCGCGAAGCCGATATTCCATGAAAGACCCGTCCCGGTCGCGCGGATCGCAGTCGGAAAGCGCTCGTTCAGGAAGATCAGGATCGGCGCATAGCCCGCGCTGCCGAGCGCGGAGAGCAGCACCGCGTACACGCCGATCATCGTGATGTTCTGCGCGGTCGGCAGCAGCACGAAGAGCGCAGGCAGCGCGACCAGCCGGATGAGGCCGAGCCACACGAACGCGCTCTTGCGCCCGATGAACGTGCTCAGATGCCCCGCCGCAACGGAGGCGACGACCACCGCCACGCTGCAGATCATCAGGATCGCGGCGGCCGCGCCGTTCGGCACGTGGCTCACGACCTTGAGGAAGGTCGGCAGATAGCCCGACGTGAGGTAATAGCCGCTGCCGCCACCGATGGTCAGCAGCAGGTTCACGAACAGCACCTTGCGATAGTCCCGCGAGAACAGCGTGCGAACCGGCGAGCGCACCACTTCCGCCTGCCCGCTCTTGACCTGCGCGGCGGCCTTGGCGGCCTTCTCGGCGGCGAGCTTCTTCCAGAGCGGCGATTCTTCCAGGCTATTGAATACGAAGAGGCCGAGCAGCGAACTCAGGATGCCGGTAAAGAACATGCAGCGCCAGCCCCAGACGTCGAAGAGATCGCCGGGAAAAAGCGACGACATCGCGAGATACGTGAGCGACGCGAGCAGTGCGCCAAGGCCCGCGCCACCGCCGCCGATCAGCCCCGAAACCGCGCCGCGATACTTCGGCGCGACGGATTCCGTGCCGATGGTATGCGTCGAAGCCACCACGCCGCCGACAAACACGCCCTGCACGAGGCGCAGCAGCATAAACAGGACCGGCGCGACGAGGCCCACCTGCGCGACCGTCGGCAGCATGCCGAAGGCCGCCGTCGAGAGGCCAACGCCAACGACCGCGACGATCATCGCCCCCTTGCGGCCATGACGGTCCGCGTAGGAGCCGAAAAGCGCGGAACCGAGCGGGCGCATCAGCAGCGTCACCGCGAACGACGCATAGACCGCCGCGAGCGAGAGCATCGCGTGCTCGGATGGGAAGAACAGACGCCCGACCACCGGCGCCACGTACAACAACACGAACAGGTCGAACAGATCGAGCGCCCAACCCATGCACGAGGCCACGACTGCGCCCATGACCTGGCGCTGATTGACGTGAAGCGCGGCGGCACCTTCTTGCGCTACTACGGACATTTGCATCTCCTTGTATGTCACTGGGCCGTCTTTCGATCGCCCCCGTGTCGCAGGCACGTTTGTCTTTTGGCGTGCTCTTGTCGAGGTTAAAAAATCGTCAGTGCGCGGCGGCCAGCGGCGGCGCAGCGGAGTCGCTGGATGCGCCCGATGCCAAGCTCGCGCGTCGCTGTGTGACCATCGCGTGGGCGATCTTCTCGGCGATCATGATGGTCGGTATGTTGGTGTTGGCCGAAGGCAGTCTCGGCATCAGCGATGCATCGACCACGCGCAGTCCCTGCGCGCCGTGCACGCGCCCTTCGCTATCCGTGACGGCGTCGCGATCCTGCGCGCCGCCCATGCGGCATGTGCCGCTCGCATGCCACACGCCGAACACGTTCGCGCGGATGAAGTCGGCAAGCGCGCGGTCGTCGGCCAGGAGCGCGGCCATGTCCAGCCCGCGCGTGAAGAAGCGTTCGATCAGAAAACGACGCAGCGGCGCGGGCGTATCGAGCAGCGTGCCGAGCATCGAAGTCAAAAGCGCGTTGCGCTCGCCGACCTGGCTCAACGCCTTGACGCGCGGAGAAAACGCCGCTGGAAAGAAGTCGCGCGGATCGCGTCCGAGCCCCGACGCCTCGACCACGCTCGCGAGCATCCGCACGCCGGTAGCGAGCCGTTGCAGATCGCGTTCGTCGTCGAGCAGATTCAGGTCGACGCGCGCAGCGGCGGCGGTATCGGCGGATACGAGCTGCACGCGGCCGCGCGAGTACGGCCGGTTGCACCACAGGAAGAAAAGGCCCAGCCGGTTGCCCAGCTCGTGCCATGCCGCGCGTGTCGCGCTCGACAGATACAGGTCCGACTCGTCGCAGCCCGCGACGCCGGAGCTCATGCGCGCGGCCATCATGCTGGCGCGGCGTCGCGCGAGCGGCATGCGAAAGCGCGGTTCGAGAAAATGACAGAACGTGAGCGACGGATGATCCTGCAGATTGCGCCCGACGCCCGGCCGATCCACTGCACACGCGATGCCGAGCGCCGCGAGTTCGCGGGCATCGCCGATACCCGCGCGCATCAGCAGCGCAGGCGACTGCAGCGCGCCCGCGCTCAGCACGACTTCGCCCGCCTCGAAACGCACGCGCTCGCCGCTTTGCGCCAGCGCGATCACGCCGCGCGCCGCCGCACCTTCCATCACGATGTGCTCGACGCGAAGGTTCGAATACACCGTGAGATTCGGGCGCTTGCGCGTGGTTTCGTCGAGATAGGCGATGGCCGTGGACACGCGCTTGTCGTCGATGTTCGAGAACGCGCCGGGGAAAAAGCCGTCGCCAAATTCGCCATTCTGATCCTGCAATTGCGCGACGCCATTCGCGCGCAAGCCCTTGGCGAACGCATCGCAGAAGGGCGGCCAGTCTTTCGGCATGATGCGGCGAATCGGCACGGGGCCGTCGCTGCCGTGCAGTTCGCCGCCCGGAAAGTTGACGTCGCGTTCCAGCTTGCGAAAGTACGGCAGCACGTCACGCCACGCCCAGTCATCGGCGCCGTTCGCAGCCCACTCGTCGTAGTCGCGCGGCAGGCCGCGATTGGCCGATTGCACGTTGATGCTCGACCCGCCGCCCATCACGCGGCCCTGCTCGTAGACGCGCGGCGCGGCGTCCTTGGTGGCTTTCGCCTTCAGGTCCGGCCAGATGTAGGTCTCGCCACAGAAGACGGGCATCGGATAGCTGTCGAGGATGGCGGCGGGCACCGCGCCCGGCGGCGTATCGGCGCCTGCTTCGATCAGCGCGACGCGCAGCGACGGCACGGCCGACAGCCGATGCGCCAACACGCATCCCGCAGAGCCGCCGCCCACGATTACGTAATCGAAGCGTTCCATCCTCTGTCTCCTGTTCTTCTGTGACGCTGCTTATCAACTTCCGCGAAACACCGGCTTGCGCTTGCCATGGAACGCCTCGACGCCCTCGCGGAAATCGTCCGATGTGCGCAGCCGGCTATAGCAATGCCCTTCAAGTTCAATAGCAATGGAAAGCGGCGCATCTTCCGAATCGTTCAGCAGCTTCTTCGCGGTGCGCTGAGCGAGCGGTGAGAACGCGCGCAGTTCGTCGACGAGCGCATCGGTGGCGGTTTCCAGTTCCGTGTCGGCCACGCAGTCCACCGCAATGCCCCACTCGTAAGCCTGCTTCCCCGGAATGCGGCGCGAGCGCATCACGATGTCCTTCGTCCGGCCGATGCCGACCATCGCCTGAAGACGAGCCGAGCCGCCCGAGCCCGGAATTTGCCCCAGCTTTTGCTCCGGCAGCGCATAGAAGGTCGTTTCGGTGACGATGCGGAAATCGCAAGCCAGCGACAGCTCGAACCCCACGCCGAAGCAGAAGCCGCGATTGGCCGCGATCACCGGCTTTGAGCAACGGGCGGGCGCCGCGATATTCCACGCGAGCTTCGACACGTGTTCCGGCGACGCTTCCAGAAAACCCTTGATGTCACCGCCGCTCGAAAAGTGCTCGCCCGTCGCGCGCACGACGATCACGCGCACGCGCTCGTCGTCGTCCAGCGCCTCGATGACGGTGCGCAACTGGTCGCGCGCGCGCATCGAAATGACATTCAACGGCGGCCGATGCAGGATGATGTCGGCGCGCTCGCGTTCGGCGTCGATCTCGACCGAGAAGCCGTCGAGTCCTTGCAGCAGCGTCTGGCCGCGATGGTTCAAATCGCTCATATCGGGTTACTCCTTTGTGGTCTGTGTAGGGTGAACGTTGCCGTCGGATGCGTATTCGCCCGCCGAGAGCTTGCGGCGCAGAATCTTGCCGACCGGCGACTTCGGAATATCGTCGACGAACACGTAGTCGCGCGGGCGCTTGAAGTTGACGAGGTCGGACTGGCGGCACCAGGCGTCGAGCGCCTCGGCATCGACGTATTCGCGGCGCTTGATGAACGCGACCACGCGCTGGCCCCAGCGCTCGTCCTTGACGCCCGCGACCGCGACTTCATCGACGGCCGGATGCAGCGAGAGCACCGATTCGATATCCACCGGCGAGATGTTTTCGCCGCCGCTGATGATCATGTCATCGACGCGGCCGGTCACGTACAAATCGCCGTCGCGGTCGAAATAGCCGGTGTCGCCGGTGAAATACCAGCCCTCGCGCAGCGACTTCGCGTTCGCGTCCGGGCGGTTCCAGTAGCCTTCGAATGCTTCGTCGCCGAGCAGGTCCGCGATGATCTGGCCTTCCTCGCCGGCCTGTGCGATCTCATCGGGCGACACGGCGTCGAGCTTCACGACGCGCAGCCGCGTGTTCACGCCCGCGCGCCCGGCGCTGCCCGGCTTGCGCGTCGCGTCCTGATCGATGCTGACCGTGTAGACCTCGGACGAACCGTAGTGATTGACGAAGATCTCCGGCTCGAACGCAGCCGACAGGCGCTTGAGCAAACCATCGTTCATCGGCGCACCCGCGAAGCCTAGCTTTCTGACCGACGACGTATCGGTGCTGGCGAACGCGCTGTCCGCGAGCAGATCGTGATAAAGCGTCGGCACGAGATAGAGGCACGTGAGCGCGTACTTCGCGATGGATTCGAGCGCGAGCTTCGCGTTCCAGCGACGCACGCAGACGAAGACGCCATCGACGAGCGCCATCGAAAGCAGCGAGCGCACGCCCATCGTGTGATAAAGCGGCATCACGCCGAGCGTGCGTTCGCCGCGCCGGTACAGGTTCTGCGCGACGTGCGCGAGCGCGCCCGCGCGTTCATGCCGATGACGGCGCGGGACACCCTTCGGCTTGCCGGTCGTGCCGGACGTGTAGAGGATCAGCGAGATATCGTCGGCGGTGGCGTGCGTCGTCTCGCCGGTGCGCGTGCGTTCCGCGAGCAGCGCGTCGAAGGCAATCGTGCGGCCGGGGGCGTCGTCCAGACCGATGCGCGGCACGTGCTGCGCGGCGGCGCTTTCCACGACGGCATCGGCGCAAACGGGTTCGTAGACGATCGCCTTCACGCCGGCATCCGTCACGCAGTACTCGACTTCCTCCGGCTTCGCGCGCCAGTTGAGCGGCACGATCACGATGCCCGAGAATTGCCCCGCCCAGTGCAGCGTCGCCATTTCCCAGCGGTTTTGCAGCACGACGAGCAACCGGTCGCCGCGTTGCAGCCCGAGTTCGCGCAGGGCATCGGCGACATTCAGAATCTTGCGATGCCACTGCGCATAGGTCAGTTGCATGTCGCCATCGACGAGCGCGAGCGCGTTCGGGCTGCGCTCGACGCTTTGCAGAAACGTGCGGCCGAGATCAAGCATGTTCGGCCTCCTTCTTGCCGCGCGCCTCGACCTGACGACGCGCTGCCACATCGAGCACGGCCGCGACGATCGGCGTATAGCCGGTACAGCGGCAGATATGGCCCGAGAGCATGTCGCGCACCTGATCCTCGGTCGGATTCGGCACGCGCTGCAGATAGTCCGCACATGACATCAGAATGCCCGCCGTGCAGAAGCCACATTGCAGCGCGTGATGGCGCTGGAACGCCTGCTGCAAATCGCCGAGCGTCTGGTCGGGCGCAAGACCTTCGACTGTGTCGATGCGCCGCGCATCGGCCTGCACCGCGAGCATCAGGCACGAGCGCGCCGCGACGCCATCCACGTGCACCGTGCATGCGCCGCACACGCCATGCTCGCAGCCGACATGCGTGCCGGTCGCGCCCAGTTGGTGGCGGATGAAATCCGACAGCAGTTCGCGCGGCTCGCAATGGCCGCTGCGTTCGCGGCCATTGAGCGTCAGCGTGATGCGCCGCTGCTCCCCTTGCCGCATGATGTTGTCCGATGTGTTGCTGCTCACGTAGCCTCCTCGATCACGCGCCATCCCAGTTGCCGGACGAGATTGCGTCGATATTTCGCGCTGATGTGCGCGTCGTCCTGCGCGTTCAGTTTCCAGCTCAGGTCGTTCAATGCGCCGCGCAGGTCGTCGCCTGTCAGACGCGGCCAGCTTTCCGCCACCGGCCGGTCCGCGACGCCGCCGACCGCGATACGGATCGAATCGTCCGTCACCACCGCCGCGCACGCGACGATCGCGAAATCGCCGTGCCGCGCCGAGAACTCGCTGAACGCATAGCGTTCGCCGGGCTTCCTGAGCGGAAAGCGCACGGCTTCCACGAGTTCGTTTGGCTCGCGCGCGGTCATCAGCATTCCCTGAAAAAAGTCCTGCGCGGCGAGCGTGCGGCGCTTCTTTTTCGAGCGCAGCATCACGTCGCCGCCGAGCGCGGCCAGCACGAGCGGCAGTTCTGCGCTCGGGTCCGCATGCGCGACGGAGCCGCACACCGTCCCGCGATTGCGAATCTGAAAATGCGAGATATGCGGGAACGCCATCGCGAGCATCGGCACTTCGTCGCGCAGCGTGGGACGCCATTCGACGCTGCCTTGCGTCGCCGCCGCGCTCACGACGAGATGGCCTGCTTTGTCATCCACGCGCACGGCGTCGAGTTCGGCGGTGCGCGAGATATCGACCAGCACGCGCGGCTGCGCGAGCCGCATGTTGAGCACGGCCATCAGCGATTGACCGCCCGCCAGCACGCGCGCGTCGTCGCCGGTTTGCGCGAGGGCGTCGAGCGCGTCTTGCGTCGTCATGGCGCGCAGATAATCGAACGGCGCGGGCTTCATACGTGCCTCCTGAAGCGGGCCAAAATCCGCGCAATCCACGACTTGCGCTGCTCGACGGGCTGGCCCGCCGCCTGCCGTCCGAGCGATTCGAACAATTGCTTGAGCACGACCTTCGCCGCGCCTTCGAGCATGCGTCCGCCGACCGCCGCCACCTTGCCCGACACCTGCGCTTCATAGTCATAAGTGAGGCGCGTGCCGGTTCCCTGCGGCGTCAGTTCGACGAGACCGTTGCCGCGCGCGCTGCCGAGCGGCGAGATGCCCGCGCCCGCGAGCCGCAGCCGGTGCGGCGCGTCGATCTCCGACAAGCCGATGCGCGCCTCGAAGCGCGCCTTGATCATGCCGACGCCCACCGTCACGTCCGCGCGATATTGATTCGGCGCGGTCTCGTCGAGCGCATGGCAGCCGGGAATAACCTTCGCGAGCGCCTTCGGGTCGAGCAGCACGCCGAACACGGCTTCGGGCGTCGCGGGCAAATCGACCGTGCCGCGCGCCGTCAACGCCTTGCCGCCCGGCGTCGCGGGCTTCGCAGCCGGTGCTTCGCGCAGTTCGGGCCGCGACGGTTCGGGATCGTCGATGCCGATCAGCGCCATCACTTTGGGCGGCGTGAGCGGCAGGCGGATATCGTCGACGCCGAGGGCATCGGCCACCGCATTCGCGATGCACGGCGGCGTGCTCATGTTGTTGCCTTCGCCGAGCCCCTTCGCGCCGAGCGGCGTGAAGGGCGACGGCGTCTCCAGATGTACGATCACCGGGTCGGGCACTTCGCAGGTCGTCGGCATCAGATAGTCGGCGAGCGTGCCGGACTGGAAACTGCCGTCCGCGCCGTAGCGGAACTCTTCCATCAGCGCCGCGCCGACGCCTTGCACGAACGCGCCGCGAATCTGGCCATCGGCGAGTGCGGGATTGAGTAGCGTGCCGGCGTCGTGCGTCGTCACATAACGGTCGATGCGCACGCGCCCCGTCACGCTGTCTACTTCCACGCCGCACATGTCGAACGCGAAGCCATACGCCGCCGACGTGTTGATGCGATCCTGCTCGTCGGGCGCGTCCATGTGCGGCGGCGACCAGAAGACGCTCTCGCGCAGACCCGGCTCCTCGCCTTCCGGTAACAGCGCGGGCGCCCAGTGCGGCGCATTGCTTGCGGCGCGCGCGAACGGCAACGCGCGCTCTTCGGCACCGTTCGGAAAGACGCGCGCGCCTTCGAAGCGCACGTCGCCGGGCGCGCAGCCGAACTGCTTTGCAAGAATGCGCGCGAGCTTTTCGCGCACGCGGGTCGCGGCCAGATGCACCGTGCCGGCCACCGCGCCCGCGAATCGGCTCGAATAATTGCCCGCCGCGACGGACCACGCGTCCTTGTGCGTATCGAATTCGACGTTCACGACGATGTCCTTCGGGTCGAGCCCGAGCACATCCGCGACGACTTGCGCGCACACCGTCATGTGGCCCTGGCCCGCTGGCGTCGACGCGATGGTGACGACCACGCCGCCGAGCAGATCGACGCTCACCGTCGCGCTGGCGATCGCGCCGTTCTTCGGCCCGGCTTTCTTGCGGGCGTCGGGCGGCATCACAGTCGTGATGTATCCCATGTTCGATACCGACGGCTCCACGATCGCCGCGAAGCCGATGCCATAAAGACGCCCAACTTTGCGCACCGCGTCGCGTCGCGCGACGAGTTCGTCGTAGCCGCCTTCGGTCATCGAGCGGCGCAGCGCTTCCTGATAGTTGCCGGAGTCGAGCAGCGCGCCCGCCGTCGCGCGATACGGAAAGGCATCGGCGGGAACGAAGTTGCGGCGGTACACATCGAGCACATCGAGCCTCAGTTCGACGGCGATACGCTGAATGAGCCGCTCCAGCGCGAAGTAGACCTGCGGTCCGCCGAAGCCGCGCACGAGGCCGGTCGGCGTCTTGTTCGTGAGCACGACGCGGTTGCGCACGACGAGATTCGGAATGGCATATGCGCCCGTCAGGCAGCCGTGCATCCGGTAGAAGGCCGCGGGTTCGGGCGCGCGCACGTAGCCGCCGATATCTTCCAGTTGATCGTAGGAAAGCGCGACGATGCGGCCATCGCTTTCAACGGCCGCTTCGATGGTCGAAAGGCGCGCGGTCGCGGAAGTCGCCGCGCTCAGGTGTTCGAGCCGGTCCTCGACCCATTTCACCGGCGCGCCGGCCTTGCGCGAGGCAAGGCACATCAGCACGACATACGGAAACACCGCCTGCTTGACGCCGAAGCTGCCGCCGGAATCGCGCGGGGCCTTATGACGCAGACGGTTCGCGGGAACGTTGAGCGCCATCGCCATGACGGCGTGCAGCGAAAACGGTCCCATGAAATTGGATGTGACGTCATAGCCTTCGCCGCCCGACAGATACTCGGCGATGACCACGCCGCATTCGATCGGCGCGCACGTGTTGCGCGGATAGTGCGCGACGAGCTTCACGCGATGCGGCGCGTTTTCGAACGCGGCTTCCGGTTCGCCATAGCGGAAACGCCGGTCGCTGATCACGTTGCTGCCGACCCGCTCGTGCAGCACCGGCGCATCGCCCCGCACCGATTGTTCGATGGACGTGACCGGATCGAGCATCGCGTAGTCGACCTTGATGAGGTCGAGCGCGTCTTCCGCTAGCGCGCGGGATTCCGCCATCACCACCGCCACCGGCTCGCCGACGTAGCGCACGCGGTCCATCGCGAGCGCCCACTGCTCCATCGGCGACTTCACGCCGACGACGAAGGGTCGCGACCACGGACGCAGATCGTCGCGCGTGAGCACGGCGCGCACGCCGTGCAGCTTCGATGCGGCTTCGGTATTGATGGAAACGAGTTCCGCATGCGCGTGCGGCGAGCGCAGAATCGCTGCGTGCAGCGTGCCGGGCTTCACGGCGATATCGTCGCCGTAGCGGCCGCGACCCGTGAGAATCGCGGGGTCTTCGAAGCGCTGCATCGGCTGGCCGACGTGGCGCTGCGGCTTCGCGGCATCGCTGTCGGCCACGCGCGCGTTGATATCGGCAAATCCGGTTTCGCGCTGATTCATGGCGTCACTCCGTCATCTTCGCCGCGGCTGCCGAATTCATCGGCGAGACCGCTCCAGCGGCGCGCAATCTCGCCGTGCTCGATGCCGAGCAGATCCAGAATGCGCCCGACCGTGTGATCGACGACATCGTCGATGGTCTTCGGATGCGCATAGAACGCCGGCACCGGCGGCATTACGATGGCGCCCATTTCGGTCGCGAGCGTCATGTTGCGCAGATGCGCGAGATTGAGCGGCGTCTCGCGCGCGACCAGCACGAGGCGGCGGCGCTCCTTGAGCATCACGTCGGCGGCGCGGGTCAGCAGATTGTCCGCGAAGCCGTTCGCGACACCCGCGAGCGTTTTCATCGAACACGGTGCAATCACCATGCCTTCGCTGAGGAACGAACCGCTCGCCACGGCCGCGCCGATATCGCGCACGTTATGCACGACGTCCGCGAGTTGGTCGACGTCGCCGCGCGTGAGGCCGAGTTCCTGCGCCGCCGTCACTGCACCCGACGCCGACACGATCAGATGCGTCTCGTGCGTGCCGAGGCGCCGCAGCGCAGCGAGCAGCCGCACGCCGATGACCGCGCCGCTCGCGCCCGAGATGCCCACGACGATGCGCTTCTTCCGCTCAGCCATGATCGCGCGCGAGGTAGGCGTCGAGCGCGCTGTTGTCGGCGGCGACGAGCGCGGTCAGATCCGCGGTGTCCTGACCCGGGATGCGCACGCGTGTGAAGACATGCGCCGGATAGACGACCGGGCGCGTCGCGTCGAGTCCCATCTTCGCGCTGATGCCTTGCAGATGCGCGGGGGCGTCGTCGGGCTGGCCGACCGTCGTCGAGGGATCGAGCGGCGAGCCTTGCGCGCCCGCGATGACGACGAGATCGCGGTCGGCCTGAAAGCGCGTCGCAATCGCCCATTCGATTTCTGCGGGATCGTGCACGTTCACGTCCGTATCCACGACGACGACCAGCTTGATGTCGTAATGCGCGCCGAACGCGCAGAGAAGCACGTTCTTCGCTTCGCCTTCGCGTTTCTTGTCGAACTGCACCCACAGGTGATAGCGGCACACACCGCCTACCGACAGATGCACGTCCTTCACCGCCGGATGGCTGCGCTGAAGGTGCGCGAGGAGCGTCGCTTCGCGCGGAATCGCGCCGAGCAGCAGATGCTCCATTTCGGCCGGCACGATCGTATGAAAAATCGGGTCGCGCCGATGCGTCACCGCCGTCACTTCAATGACTTCGCGCGCTTCCTTCGCGCTGTAGTACTTTGGGAACTCGCCGAATGGGCCTTCCGGCTCGCGCACGTTCGGCAGAATGCGTCCTTCTATGACGATCTCCGCGAACGCGGGCACCTGCACACCGCTCGTCACGCATTGCGCGACCGGCAGCGGCGCGCCGTGCAGCGCGCCAGCGATTTCGAGTTCGTCGTTATCGATGGGCGTGATCGCTTGCGAAGCGAGCATCGTCAGCGGATCGACGCCAATGGCGACGGCCACGTCGAGCGCATCGCCCGCTTCCTCGGCGGCGCGCTGGAACGCGTAGAGATGGCGCGGCAGCAGCAGAATCGCCATGCGATCGCGGCCATGCACCTGAATGCGGTTGATCGACACGTTCTGCACGCCGGTGCGCGGATTGCGCGCAATCACGAGACCCGCGGTGATGTACGGGCCGTTGTCATGCTCGCTATGCGTGGGAATAGGCAGAAGCGCGTGCAGATCGATTCCGCTCGTATGCACCACTTGCTGGCACGGCGCGTCCTCACGCGCAATGACTTTCGACGCGAGCGGCTCGGCGGCAGCGGCGGAAAAACGTGCGAGCAAACCGGCTTCATCGACGCCCATTGCTTCGGCAATCCACGCCCGCTTCGACATGAATCCGCTCACGACCGGAACCGCATGGCCGCCGGGGCGCGTGAAAAACGCCGCTTGCGTGCCGTCGAGGCGTTTGGCGACAGCGGCGAGTTCGTGTTCGAGCGCAACCGGCTTGTCGATGGTCGCGAGGCGTCCCGTCTTCGCGAGATGCGCGAGCCAGTCGCGCAGCGAGAGCGAGCCCGCCTCCGAGCCTTCCGGGGCCCACGAGAATGAGGAAATGCCGTTCTTTTCGGCATCGCGTATGTTCATCAGCGTCTCCATCTGTGCTGTGCCCGGCAAAGTGATGCCGCAGCGAGCGATGGGGTCAAGCGTAGCGATATCGCACCATAACTTCTAATAGTGTTTTCTGATGCGCTGAATCATTGCCTCTTATATCAGTGTTAGCCCCGATGACAGCCTTCTTACAGTTACGTATCAATAGACCCGTCCCGCAACCCGCACTGGCGGGCGTGGGCGGCAACGGCGAGCGGCAGGCAAGCACCGTTCGACGTGATAATGCAGGTGGCGGCTATTAGCATCGCTGATGCACGAAGGGATGAGATGGACCTCAAGCAAATTCAGTACTTCATCGCGCTGTTCGAGGACGGCTCGGTTACGCGGGCGGCCAAGCGCCTGAATATCGTGCAGCCCGCGCTCAGCATGCAGATCGCGAAGCTCGAGGACGAACTGCATCAGCAACTCTTCGAGCGCGGCGCGCACGGCATGGCGCCGACCGCGGCAGGGCGGCTGATGTATCGCCTGTTTCTGCCGATCATGCGCGACCTCGCACACGCGCGGCAGCAGATCGTTCAGCGCGATGAAGTCGTGACGGGACACGTCGGCATCGGGCTGATTGCGTCCGTCACAGAGAGCGTGCTCGCGGATTCGCTCTCGCGCTTTCACGCGCAATATCCGGATGTCGAAGTCACGGTCGCCGACGGCTACAGCGCGACTTTCATCGACTGGGTGGCGGGCGGTCAGCTGGATGCCGCGATCATCAACAAGCCGCGCGCGCGTCTGTCGCTCGACTCCCGCGCGCTGCTCGACGAAGAGATGGTGCTCGCAACCAGCGCCGCGCACGGCCCCGATCTGCCGCACGCCATTGAACTCGCGCAGCTGCCCGAACTGGAACTCGTGCTGCCGACCAAGCGCCACGGCCTGCGCGGCGTGCTCGACAGCGCCGCGCAGCATGAAGACGTGCTGCTCGCGCCGCGCTTCGAAATCGACGTGCTCTCGACCATCCTCAAGCTCGTCGAAAACACGCGCTTTGCGACGATCCTGCCGCGCATCGTGGTCGAGCGCGCGGCGCGGCATGGCACCTTGCGCGCGTGCCCGATTCTCGCGCCGCGCATCGTGCGGCATGTCATCTGCGTGAGCCATCCGCGAAGGCCGTTGAGCGCGGCGGCCGAAGCGCTGATCGCGATCATCGGCAACGAGCTGCATCAAGCCTCGAATATTTCGTGTAACGAACCATCCCCTTCTTTGAAGGAACGCTCCGCATGAACGCATCACGCTGGATTGCCGGCGAATGGACCGGCACGCCTACGCTCGACAGCATCGATCCCGCCACGGGCGAGGCCATCGGCCAGTTCGCCGACGGCGGCGCGGATGAAGCCGATGCCGCCATCGCCGCCGCGCGCCATGTGTTCGATCGCACGGCGTGGGCGCAGGATGCACGTCTGCGCCCACGTCGTGCTGCTCGGCGCGGGCTCCGGCCATGCGTTTCTGTCGCCGACGCTCGTCGAGCGTGGCGATCCGAAGGCGTTCTTCTGTCAGGACGAGACTTTCGGGCTGTTCGTCACGCTCGAAGTTTTTGAAAGCGAGCAGGAAGCACTTGAGAAGGCCAACGATACGGTCTTCGGCCTGTCGGCCAGCGTGTGGACGCACGACGGCGCGCGCGCGTTGCGCACCGCGCGGGCGCTGCGCAACGGGACAGTGTGGATCAACGATCACAACAAGCTGTTCGCGGAAGCGGAAACGGGCGGCTACCGGCAAAGCGGGCTCGGGCGTCTGCACGGTTACGACGCGCTCGCCGACTTCACCGAGATCAAGCACATCTGCATGCCGGCGGGCATCGTGGAAGACGTGGCTCCTCTTCGTTGATGCGCCAAAGGCGCGTGCTAGCGTCCGCCGCTATGCGGCATCAACGCGGCAAGCCAGATCGCGACCGCCACCGCGCCGCCATCGGGCCAACCCACCGCACGCGCGCCGAGATAGCTCGCGCGTCCGGCGCGTCGCGCCATGCTCGCGGTTTCGTCCGCGCCCTTAGCCGTCGAGGCCGCATTCCAGCCCGGAGTAAAAAACCCCGCGATAAGCCGAAAGGAGTGGTCGCTCCTTCTGGCGCAGAGATGGGTCATCGCCCGCCTACGCAATCAGCGCTTCTTCAGCCTGGACGACGCGCTCGGTGACTATCTGCCCGATCTCCGGCGACCCGTGCCTCCGCTCGATCCGACGATCGATTTCGCATTAAAATCAGTGGCTTAGGTCGAGATTGGAGATGCGGGATACGGCGGATTTTTTGCGAATCCCGGCCGACCCTCCGCCTCGCTCAAAATACCGGAAGTCGAATCAGCGCGCTGAAAACCTGGCGCTCTCGTTACAACGTAATGGCGGGAATGTTCTATGACGCCGACTTTTGGTCCCTTCTACTCACTACCGATCCTCACTTTTTGAAGCGCGATCGATTACGCATGTGGGTGATGCTTTCACGGCACGCTCACAGCAACTACGGGAGTATCGAATGTCTAAGGCACCGTCCCCTGAAGTCGATATTAGAACACTGCGCAAAGTCATCATGGCTGCCTCGATTGGTAACTTTGTTGAATGGTTCGATTTCGCAGCGTATGGTTTCCTCGCAACTATCCTCACGAGCGAGTTTTTTCCGAGCAGCGATCCATCCGCGGGCCTCCTGAAGACTTTCGCGGTGTTTGCAGTGGCTTTCGCATTTCGTCCGGTCGGTGGCATAGTGTTCGGCTTAATTGGAGATAGGATTGGGCGCAAACGCACGCTGGCGCTGACCATCTTGATGATGGCCGGGGCGACCACACTGATCGGCCTGCTGCCGAACTACGCCGCCATCGGTGCTCTCGCGCCGTTGTTGCTAACCGTGATTCGCTGCGTGCAGGGCTTTTCGGCCGGTGGTGAGTATGCTGGCGCCTGTGCCTACGTAATGGAGCACGCGCCGCAAAACAAACGCGGCTGGTACGGCAGCTTTATTCCCGTGTCGACTTTTTCTTCATTTGCGATCGCGGCCGTCGTCGCTTATGCGCTTGATGCAACGCTTTCGGCTGATGCAATGAGCGCGTGGGGATGGCGCGTGCCGTTCCTCGCGTCCGCACCCATCGGGCTCATCGGGCTGTACCTGCGCATCAGTCTCAATGAAACACCCGCCTTCCGCGCTCTTGAAGGCGAGCACCAGGTGGCGCATGCGCCGTTGCGCGAAACGTTCCGTACGCAGGCGGGCGGCATTCTGAAGCTCGGTGCATTTATTTCAGTGACAGCATTGTCCTTCTATACCTTTACTACCTATTTCGCGACATATCTGCAGGTCGTAGGACACATGAGTCGCGCAACTTCGCTGCTGATCACCGTTGTGGCACTTTTGTTTGCTGCGGCCATTTGTCCGCTGGCCGGCCTGTATTCTGATTTCGCCGGGCGCCGCATGACATTATTCACCACGTGCGCGCTGTTGATTGTAGTCGTCTATCCCTCGTTCTCGCTCGCGGGCTCGGGACAATTTCTGTCAGCACTGATCGGCGTGGCAATGCTCGCGACAGGCGCGGTGTTGTCGGGCGTGGTTACGGCTGCGTTGTTGTCGGAAGTGTTCCCAACCAGGATGCGCTATACCGGGTCGGCCATTACCTATAACCTCGCCTACACGATCTTCGGGGGCACCGCGCCGTTGGTCGCTACCTGGTTGATCGGCACGACCGGAAACAATCTGTCGCCCGCTTTGTATCTGATCGCCGTATCTTTCATGGGCCTGATCGGCGGGATGATGCTTCCAGAAACTTCACGAATGTCCTTGCAAGATGTGGGCACTGACAACGACCAAGCTATAGGCGAGATGCTCGGAGCGCAGCGACCGCTCAGGTAGCCCGGATCGTTCGAAGCTTTCCCGAGACTGCCGGCCGGCACGACGCGCGGCTTTGGCGTCGGCGAATTCCGCGAGGTTGGCCGCCTGATCCTCGAAGTGTTCGATGCGCTGGGCCACCATCCGGATGGGGATGCGGCCACTGAACAGCGCGTACGCCGTGAGATTTTCGCGCTGTGCGAACGCTTTCCGATTTACTGATTCGCCGAATCGCCAAGCTTGCGCACAGCCATAGCGACCCCACACGCCAGAAGCCTATACGGAGCATCGAATGAGCAATCTGCATGAGAACAGCATCATCATCGACGGCCTGAACATTTCGAAATTCGACCGCTCGGTGTTCGAGGACATGAGGAAGGGCGGCATCACCGCGGCCAACTGTACGGTGTCGGTGTGGGAGAGCTTTACGAAGACCGTCGACAACATCTCGTTGATGAAGCAGCAGATCCGCGCAAACAGTGAGTTGCTGACGCTCGTGCGCACCACCGAAGACATCGCGCGTGCGAAGAAGGAAAACCGCACTGGGGTGATCCTGGGCTTCCAGAACGCGCACGCGTTCGAGGACAACCTCGGCTATATCGAAGCCTTCGCCGACATGGGCGTGCGCGTCGTGCAGCTTTGCTACAACACGCAGAACCTGGTCGGCACCGGTTGCTATGAGCGCGACGGTGGGCTGTCGGATTTCGGCCGCGAAGTGATTACCGAAATGAACCGCGTCGGGATCATGGTCGATCTGTCGCACGTTGGTGGCAATACGTCGTCGGAGGCCATTGCGTTCTCGAAGAAGCCGGTCTGCTATTCGCATTGCCTGCCGTCGGGTCTCAAGGAGCACCCGCGCAACAAGTCCGATGAACAACTGAAGGAAATCGCCGAGGCCGGCGGCTTCATCGGCGTGACGATGTTCGCGCCGTTCCTCAAGCGCGGAATCGATGCGACGGTCGAGGACTACATCGAAGCCATCGACTATGTCGTCAACCTGGCCGGCGAAGATACGGTGGGCATCGGCACCGATTTCACGCAGGGCTACAGCGTCGACTTCTTCGACTGGCTCACGCACGACAAGGGCCGCTATCGCCGTCTGACGAACTTCGGCAAGGTCGTGAACCCGGAAGGCATCCGCACGATCGGCGAGTTCCCGAACCTCACCGCGGCCATGCAGCGCGCAGGCTGGAGCGAGACGCGCATCCGCAAGATCATGGGCGAAAACTGGGTGCGCGTGTTCCGCGATGTCTGGGGCGCATAAGCACCGAAGCCCGATCCTCATTCATCGAAACGCGACGGGCGCCGTGACGAGCGCCCGCGCGAACCGAAACTCACCCCTCGGAGCACCCTCGCGATGCAACCGCAACTGCCGATCGACGTCGATCCGAACACTGGCGTCTGGACCTCTGACGCACTGCCGATGCTGTACGTCCCGCGCCATTTCTTCACGAACAATCACAAGGCTGTCGAAGAGGCGCTCGGGCGTGATGCCTACGCGGAGATCCTCTACAAGGCGGGTTACAAGTCGGCCTATCACTGGTGCGACAAGGAAGCAAAGCAGCACGGCATCAGTGGCATAGCCGTATTCGAGCATTACGTGAAGCGTCTTTCGCAACGAGGATGGGGCATCTTCACGATCGTCGAAGTCGATCCGGTGAGCGCGCGTGCGCGCGTCGAACTCCGTCACTCATCCTTCGTGCTGGCGCAACCGGGCAAGCACGGCAAGCTTTGCTACATGTTCTCGGGCTGGTTCGCCGGCGCTATGGACTGGGTGAACGACACTACTGAAGCTGGCGAGGGCGCTCCGCGCTCGCAGTCGAAGGAAGTGCAATGCGCAGCGGAAGGCCACGACCACTGCGTGTTCGAAGTGTCGCCAGTCGCGCAATAAACCGTTTTCTCGCAATAAGCTGACCTGAGATGCTGAGAGACGGCGCCAAAGCGTAGGCCATTGCAGTACGCGAGAACGGACATCGTGTCCCTGACGCGACGTACAAGTGCGTATTCGACGGCAGGTCGAGCGCGGATTCCACGACTGCCCGAGCATGAATTTCACGTGAAGTCGAGCGCTGGAATGTGAGGTAACCACGCGGGTAACCCATGGCACCCTCGACGTTTTTGCGTCGGGAGTGCGAATGCCGAACAACAGGTTATCCATGCGTCAGATCAAGGAAGTCTTACGGCTCTATTATTGAGACTTCCATAATTCATGACATCACCACAGCGTAGCCTGCATCCAGCAAGCGGCAATGATCGAAGGCCGCTTTTGAGCGCTCTTGAGCTT